>NZ_JBHFLM010000197.1:0-32613 GCF_041928655.1 Pelatocladus sp. BLCC-F211
TAAGTAGAACGGCGGAAATAATTCAAGGTTTGTAGTGAGGACTTTAGTCCTCAAATAAGGACTGAAGTCCTTACTACGAACTTAATTCCCAATTTTTTACATTCCTTAACATAGTTCGATTTATTCCCACCGACTTACTTATGTTAAATAAAAATTTCAATTTATTAAATCCCTACTCCTTCTTTCCCAAACACAGAAATACGACCATATTTGTAATAAGCTGCACACGCACCCTCCGAAGATACCATACAAGTTCCTATTGGTGTTTCAGGAGTACAAGCAGTACCAAATACCTTACATTCCCAAGGCTTCATTACACCTTTGAGAATTTCTCCACACTGACAAGCCTTATGATCTGCTACTTTTAAATTAGGAATCGTGAACTTCAATTCTGCATCAAACTGGACATATTCTGAACGAATTTTTAACCCAGAATAAGGTATATCACCCAAGCCACGCCACTCAAAATCTTGTCGTGTTTCAAATACCGTATTCATGGCAGTAAGTGCCAATTGATTACCCTTATTATCTACTAATCGGCGATATTGATTTTCAACTTCACAACGATTTTCTACTAATTGTCGTACTAGCATCCAAACTGATTGGAGAATATCTAAAGGCTCAAATCCAGAAATGACAATTGGCTTGTGATAATATTGAGAAATAAACTGATAAGGTTCAGTACCAATTACCATACTGACATGACCAGGGCCGACAAATCCATCGAGTTGCAAATCGGGATTATCTAACAGAGATTGTAAAGCAGGAATCACGAGGACATGATTACAAAACATGCTGAAGTTATGAATATTTTCTGCTGCTGCTTGGAGGATAGTAAAAGCAGTGCTAGGGGCTGTAGTTTCAAAACCTAATGCAAAAAATACAACTTCTTTGTTGGGGTTTTCTTTGGCAATTTTGAGGCTATCTAAGGGTGAGTAAACCATGCGAATATCTGCACCTATAGCTTTCGCTTGTAGCAGACTAGTTTTAGAACCAGGAACCCGCATTGCATCGCCAAAGGTAGTAAAGATGACATGAGGATTTTGGGCGATCGCGATCGCATCATCTAACCTACCTTTTGGCATCACACACACCGGACAACCAGGACCATGAATTAATTCTATTGCCTTGGGTAGGACTGCTTCAATGCCATATTTAAAAATCGAATGGGTATGACCGCCGCATACTTCCATAATTTTAATATGTTTATCTAGCAGGCAAGATAATTTTTCTATTTGCCATACTAGCGCTTTTGCTTTCTGAGAATCCCGAAACTCATCTACATATTTCATATAAATTTTAGTGTTTAGTAGATAGTAGAATAGATATTATTATTATTAGATAATTCCTAATTATTAGCCATGACTTCTGCAATTTCTTGTAGTATTTGCAATGTTTCTCTTGCTTCTTGTTCGTTAATACGGTTCATGGCAAAACCGACATGAATTAATACCCAGTCACCAATACATGATTCGGGAGAGTGTTGGTCGTCCACTATACAAGCAATATTTATTTGACGTTTAACGCCAGCGACATTAACTATTGCTAGTTTGTTATTATGATCTGTTATTTCAATAATCTGACCTGGGATACCTAAGCACATTTTTTGTTTTCCTGTTTAATGAATCGAAAAGATATTAAATAAAAAATAGTAAGATTTAGACAATATATAATATAGTTATTATTTTATAATGTTAGCTGCTGCAATCACTGCTTGACCTAGTGATAAACCACCGTCGTTACATGGAGTCAGGCTATGAGTAAGTATGTTAATGCCTGATGTTTTGAGGTATTTAGTGACTTGTTCTAATAAGATACAGTTTTGAAATACTCCTCCACTTAAAACGACGGTCTTGATATAATGTTGTTGAGATAGGTCATTAACCATGTTGACGATAGTTTTAGCTAAACCTATGTGAAATTTTGTAGCTATGACTTCTAGATCAGTTTGTTGTTGTAAGTCATCTAATAACGCTTGCCACATTGGCTTTGGGTCTATACAGTAAATATTATCTAAAATGTTAATTTTAAAAGGATAATTTTGGTTATCTTCATGATTCTTTAAGTTATTACGATCAACTAAAGCTTCCATTTCCATTGCTGCTTGTCCTTCATAGTTACATTTTTCTCGGCATATACCTATGGCAGCAGCGACGGCATCAAATAAGCGTCCTACGGAGGAAGCTAAGGGAGAATTGATACTTTTTGATACTAGTTGATTGAGAAGTAGTAGGGGTTTTTCTTCTAGGAATTTGATGATTTCTAAATTACCATATTTATTTGTGATTTCTTCCCAGGTAAAGGCTGAAATTAATTGGGCGTAAGTGTTACGCCAAGGTTGGTATATTGCCTGTTCTCCGCCGATCATGGCTACTGATTTAAATGTTGCTAATCGTTGGAATTGGCAGTAATTTGCTAAGAGAAATTCACCACCCCAAAGTGTGCCATCTTCACCGTAACCTAAACCGTCTAAGGCGATACCTAATACAGGTGATGAATCTAAAGGAAGATTATTTTCAGCCATGCAAGCGGCAATATGGGCGTGATGATGTTGGGTAGAATAAATTGGAATTTGATTGGCTGATGCTAGTTCTTGACCGAGTTTTGTAGATAGATATTCGGGGTGTTTGTCGAGTGCGATCGCTTCTGGTTGATGCTCGAATAAATTTAAGTATAAGTTGAGCGTATTTTGATAGGCTGTAAAGGTGGCTGCATTTTCTAAATCTCCCAAATGTTGAGATAAAATTGCTTGTTCATCCTTTAATAAACAAAAAGTATTTTTTAACTCGCCACCCATCGCTAAAATTGCTGGTGTTTGCTCAAATCCGGGTGGTAATTTAATCGCTGCTGGTGCATATCCTCTAGCGCGGCGAATAGTTTGTATTTGATTACCAATTACCCGCACCACTGAATCATCTACACGGTTAACAATTTCTCGGTCATGTAAGAGGAAATAATCAGCAATTTGACTTAGTTTATTTCGCGCTTCATCATTATCTATACATTGTGGTTCATCAGAAATATTACCGCTAGTCAAGACAATTGGGCGGTTCATGCGCTTAAGAATTAAGTGATGCAAAGGTGTGTAAGGTAGCATGAAGCCAAGGGTATTTTGTCCTGGAGCGACAGAAGGAGACAGGGGAGAGGGGGGAGACAAGGAGAAAAGATTACTCCCTTGTCCCCCTTGTCCCTCTAGTTTCTTCGCCTGCAACAATACAATGGGTGCTGCGGGACTTTGCAATAATTCTTTTTCTTTATCGCTGATGGTGCAGTATTTCTCAATGATTTCTAAATCCCGCGCCATTAAAGCAAAGGGTTTGTGATATCGTTGTTTGCGCTGGCGGAGTTTTTGTACAGCAGTTTCATTTGTCGCGTCACAAGCAAGATGAATTCCGCCTATACCTTTGATGGCGACAATTTCACCTCTCTGCAATAAAGTACACACAGCATCAACATCATCCAACATGGAAAACATGGAAGCTGTAATTGGTTTACCGTCAGCACGTTCTAAAGTTGCTTTCGGCCCGCAGACATGACAAGCTACAGGTTGAGCATGAAAGCGACGGTTTTCAACATCGTTATATTCTTTGGCGCACTCTGCACACATAGGGAAAGCTGCCATACTGGTGTTGCAACGGTCATAAGGAATGGCACGAATAATACTCAGGCGGGGACCACAATGAGTACAATTTGTGAAAGGATAGCGATACCAGCGACTATAAAAATCAAAAATTTCAGCTTGACATTGAGGACAAGTCGCAGCATCAGGGGTAATTTCTGTGTTTACGGTACTACTAATACTGTGAGAAATGACAAAATCATGGAATACAATTTCTGTTTGATAACGCTTACGTGTGAGTTGATTAATTCTTGCCAAAGGTGGACATTCTTGTTTTAATCTTTTGATAAATTCTTCTATCGATGCATCAGTTCCAGAAGCACGAATTAAAACGCCTTCACCATCATTACAAACATCACCACACAATCCACAAGCTTTTGCTAATCGATATACAGTCGGGCGAAATCCTACCCCTTGAACAGTACCACGTACTCGAATTTCTTCAGTAGTCATTTGTTATTAGAGACGCGATTCATCGCGTCTGTACAATGGTTATTTGTGTATTTTCCACAGCAAAACTCTGTTATTTCCAGAGTCAGCGATTATTGCTGTGTTACCAAAAACTTTGATTCCATAACACCAGTTGAGACTATCTCGCTTGGGTTGTCCAAAATCGCGGTTTTCTCCTTTGCTTGTAAAATTATTTTGTCCTGCGATCGCATCAGCCGCAGCCCCTTGTAAAGATAAAATAGACTCAGGCTTTCTCCAACCTAATAACCGAGAATTAGCAGTATCAGCTACTAACAACCAATCATCAACAGCATCGACACCATAAGGCATACTTAAACTACTCGCACTAGGAAAGTAAACTCCTTGATTAATCTCAACAACATCAAAACTTTTCTGTCCTAACACTACCGCACAAGGAGTATTATTTTCTCTAGGCATTCCTTCCCAAATCATCACACGATTATTACCCGCATCTGTGATAACTAAATTCTCTCCCCAAAAGGTAATATCGTGACACCAACGCATACTAGAAGCAGAAGGACTACCACCGCCATTTTCATTACGTAATGTCATATCCGGTTGTCCCAAAACTAAATCCGCTGGTTGATTATTCTCTTCTGGAACTTGATTCCAAACTAACACCCGGCGATTACCTGTATCAGCTACAAATAACCTTTCTTGGTGATAGAAAACCCCATAACACCAATTGAGAGAATTTGCTGCTGCTTCTTGCTTACCTCGATTAGGTTCGTAATCACTAAAATTTACTTGTCCTAAAACTAAATCTGCTGGAACATTACTATCTTCTGGTACTTTTTTCCAAATCAAAACGCGGTGATTCCATGCATCTGCTACCGCTATTCCCTCACCACAGCGACAAATTCCAGTTGGTACACTTAAAGTCGTATTTCCTGGTGTACCTTTAGCATTTTGTCCTTCACAATTAAAGTTTGGTTGTCCAATTACCCAATCAGCAGGTTGACTATCTTGGGTTGGTAAATTTTGCCATCCTAATAAACGATGATGTCCCGTATCTGCAACCCACAAAGGCCCATTTTTTGATATTAAACAAGCTGCACGAGGACCGAACATTTCAATTGCGCTAGGTGCAAGAGGAGTTGCTAATTCCTCCGGTTTCATGATTTTACCTAAAATGACTTCTGCACCATTAGCTGATAATAGTAAATTGTCGTGATTTTTAAATGTTGATGTAAAAGCCATTTAATAACTAATCAAAAACTACTAACCACTATTTCTGTCAAGGTAGGTAGAAAACTAACCCAAAATCTCAGGATACAAGACTATTTTCTTCTTTGTGTCTTAGTGTCTTGGTGTTTCAAAAAGGATTTTTTTCACCACCAAGACACTAAGACACCAAGGACTAACCACTAACATAATTAACTTACCGCAATAACATGATTGATTTCTGGACAATATGTTTTAATAGTTTGTTCAATTCCTTGAGATAAAGTTAGTGTGGAAGCGGGACAATTACTACAAGTACCGATTAATCTCACTTCTACTGTATCCGGTGTTTTAATTGCCACTAATTCTACATCTCCATCATGGTTTTTTAAACCAGGACGAACTTCTTCTAAAGCTTGTTGAATACGTTGTTGTAAAGGTGGTGTTGGTGATTTTACTAGTTCATGATAAAGTAGTACACCATAGACTACTTGGTCTTGAACAGCATTACGTAAAGCTGATATTGATTCTTGTTTGACACTTTTAATTAAACGGGTTAGTGCTTCTTTATGTAGGTCTTCGATAGCGCGTTTTAATCCTATTGCTACACATCTTTGGCTTTCTTCCCACTCGGATATTATCGCTTCAAAACGGCTAATTTCTTCTACTAATTCTTCCAGGTTTGTCATTAGTTGGTGATTGTGTAAATCATAATTGTGTAGAGACACGATTTTTATCGCATCTCTACCTTATGAAAATAAATGCAATGATTAATAGTAGAGACGCGAGATTATCCTACGGGATCTTGCTACGCGTCTCTACTTCATGCGGAAATCTTGAAGCAAGAAAGGCATAATAGTACCTGTTGTTACACTCGACAGTATTACTGTTAACCACAACGGGAAATGTAAGAATAATGGTACTATTAGTAATAGTAAACCTATACCAGCACCAATAGCGGTTTGCTGCCAAAAATACTTATGGTCACGTATTAATTTACCCTTCAAAAATAACTTAGCAGAAAACCAGCCGATTTCTAACATATAACCTCCTAAAATTTGGGACAAAAATTCAGTAAGAATAATCCTAATAGCATGGCTGGAATGACACCAGCAGGGGCAAATAATCCACCAATTGTGGCAGCAAATTCATAACCTAATTCTTCTCCGGCTAAAAGTATGCCGCCAATCGCACCCCCAATTACAGAGAATACAGTTGCTATTAATAGCCATAGCAATCCTGTGAATAAGTTCACATCACCAGATGCTAAGATTGTAAGTATATCTGTCATAATTGATTCTCCTTTTTGTTCATAATTCTTCTAAAACTTGGGCTACTACTTCTGCTTGTTCTCGATATCCATGCTGAGTAAATATTTCCCAAGCCTGTTGATAATAATTACGTGCTTGTATAAGATTTTGATGATTACCTATTTCTGGTTGGTTTAAGTCATCAGGTAAGTTTAATAAGGCATTCGCTTTGTTAGCAATGGTGTTAGCGTATTCTATTGGTGTATCTTTGGAATTACGCACTTTCAACGCTTCATCATAAGCTGCGATCGCTCGCATTAAGTTATCCAAGGGATGGGATGATGGTAAATATTGCAGCGCATTACCCAAATTATTCTGCAACATCGCATATTCTCTAGGATGATCGATAAGATGAATGTGTTTCAGTGCAGCTTCAAAAGTTTGTACAGCCAAACCTTCAAATAAATATTGCTGTTGGGAACCTCCTGACATGGAAAGGTAAGCGATCGCAATATTATTATGTAAAATTGCATATTCCTGCGGGTATTTTTCCCAGGTAAATACTCGCAAAGCATCTTGATATACCTGAATACTATCTCCAATCCTTACCAAGTTGAATGGTACTAAAGACTGTAGCACCAAGCCATAGTTCATTTGAGCTTCCGCAAGTTCTTCTGGTGAGGCGAATTCTTGTAAAACAGGTAATGCTTCTGTGTACAAAACTTGCGCTTGCAATAAAAATTCTTCTGTATCGTTCGGTATTGATCTTAGCGCCCCAGCCTTTGCTATTTTTGCTCGTGCTTTGAGCAAAAAGTCGTCATCATTACATAAATTTTCTGCTTCTTGATATAATGCGATCGCATTCCACAAATCTTGAGTAGTTTTTGGCTTTTTAACAAAACCATGGGCCATCTCAATCAGCATCTCAATTTTATCTTTTGTGGATGCGGATTCAGAATTAATAGCAGCAATCGCTGCTTTGACTGCGGTATCGCTAATACTTGGAGTCATCCGATTTGGGATTTTAGTTTGGATTTTGGATTAATTCCGTGGATGAATCCGAAGGGAGCATCCGAATTTTTAAATATACCGTGAAGGGTTTACCGCGGAGAGTTTAAACCCTTCGCTAACAGCACAACTCGTCTAAAGACGACTTAAATTAATTAAACACAACAGTTTACTGAAGCAGACTTTAGCTATGAGACTGCGATTACAATCGTAGACGTGTTTTGGAACTACTATCAGTCCTCACTAATATAAATTACCTGCTCATAAAAATCTAGTGTATGGGCATCACTATTTATCTCAATCTTAATCTATTAATTTTTTATTAACTATTTGTTGTTTAGCAATAACTACGTTATTGATATATAATTGCAGCCTATACATAAACCAAATGTTAATTATGTTGCAAAACCAATTATTAGAAATGTTTTTTATTAACATTTCATGACTTTTATGAGTATAGTTTCACTGTCTCTTTGTTGAAATAATCAATAATTTATCTACCTAATATATTAGACCTCTTGCATTCTTGCATGAATCTTTACCCTCACCCTAAATCCCTCTCCCAAGCTTGGGAGAGGGACTTTAAAATGGCTCCCCTTCTCCCAATTTTGGGAGAAGGGGTAGGGGGATGAGGGCAAGTTTTGCATTCGCGCAAGAGATCTATTGAATACCAAACTAATATATCTATCTTTAATATAGAAAAAATGCGGACATTATATGTTGTTAATAAACATCACATTCAAGTATTTATTTTTACTAAACATCTATATTTTCATTATTGATTTAGATTGATTAAATACATTAATTTTTATTTAAATATATAGAATGAAAACTGAATGTATTTGATATTGAAAATTAAATTGTTCCTTAAACTTGAAACTCTACAAATCTTTTAAGTGAGCATCATGAACTGCGTACACCAAAAAGAATGAAAAACTGACCACAGATGCACATCGATAAACACAGATAAACATAGATGGGTTATGGGTTTGCTACTAACTTAATCCCCGATCCCCAATCCCCGATCCCTACAAACACACAGCTAATGACTAACGTATTATGGCTACAAGGTGGTGCTTGTTCGGGCAACACCATGTCATTTTTAAATGCAGAAGAACCAACTGTCTGCGATTTAATTTCCGATTTTGGTATTAACGTACTATGGCATCCTTCCTTGGGACAAGAACTAGGAGACCATCTGCAAGGGATGCTATGGAATTGCGTTTTAGGTAAAATCCCTGTAGATATCTTGGTATTTGAAGGTAGTGTAGTTAATGCTCCCAATGGTACGGGAGAATGGAATCGCTTTGCCCATCGTCCGATGAAAAATTGGGTTAGCGATTTAGCAAAAGTCGCTAAATATGTTGTGGCGGTAGGCGATTGCGCTACTTGGGGAGGAATTCCGGCTATGGAACCTAACCCTAGCGAATCTCAAGGTTTACAATTTCTCAAACGGCAAAAAGGCGGTTTTTTAGGGGCAGATTACCGTTCCAAAGCCGGAGTACCTGTAATTAATATTCCTGGATGTCCCGCCCATCCTGATTGGATAACGCAGATATTAGTGGCGATCGCCACTGGTAGAATTGGCGATATTACCCTTGACGAATTCCATCGTCCTCAAACCTTCTTCAAAACCTTCACTCAAACAGGTTGTACCCGCAACATTCACTTTGCGTATAAAGCAAGCACTGCGGAATTTGGTCAACGTAAAGGTTGTCTGTTCTACGACTTGGGTTGTCGTGGTCCCATGACTCATTCTTCCTGTAACCGCATCTTGTGGAACCGCGTTTCTTCCAAAACCCGTGCGGGAATGCCTTGTTTAGGTTGTACCGAACCAGAATTTCCCTTCTTTGACCTCAAACCGGGAACCGTATTTAAAACTCAAACCGTCATGGGAGTTCCCAAAGAACTACCGCCAGGGGTCAAACAAAAAGACTATGCTCTACTGACCGTAGTCGCCAAAGACGCCGCCCCACCTTGGGCAGATGAAGACTTTTTCTTAGTTTAGTCAGGTCATTAGTAGAGACGCAATTCATCGCGTCTCTAATGACCAATGACCATTGTACAGACGCGTAGACGCTCGTAAGAGCGGCTTCTCGTAAGAGTATCATCGCGTCTCTAATGACAAATGACCAATGACAAAGGACAAATCATGGGAACTCAAATATTAGACATCTCACCCGTGGGGAGGGTAGAAGGCGATTTAGATGTGCGGGTAGAAATCGAAGATGGACAAGTAATCAACGCCTGGACTCACGCCGAACTCTTCCGTGGATTTGAAGTTATTCTACGTGGTAAAGACCCGCAAGCCGGATTAATTGTCACACCTCGGATCTGTGGAATTTGCGGTGGTTCTCACCTCACCTGTGCATCTTGGGCATTGGATACCGCCTGGGAAACGGAAGTTCCACGCAATGCAATTTTAGCCAGAAACCTCGGTCAAATAGTCGAAACAATTCAAAGTATACCCCGCTATTTTTACGGTTTATTTGCGATCGACCTCACCAATAAAAAATATCAAAATAGCCGTTACTATAGCGAAGCAGTCCGCCGCTTTGCTGCCTTTACTGGCAAACATTACGAAATCGGCGTCACAATTTCTGCGAAACCAGTAGAAATTTATGCCCTCTTAGGTGGTCAATGGCCCCATTCTAGTTACATGGTTCCTGGTGGCGTGATGTGCGCCCCCACCCTCACCGATATTACCCGCGCCTGGTCAATCCTAGAATATTTCCGCACCAATTGGTTAGAACCTGTATGGCTGGGTTGTTCCTTGGAACGCTACGAAGAAATCCAAACCTATGATGACTTTATGGCTTGGTTGCATGAAAATCGTAACCATCGCCAGTCCGACTTGGGTTTTTATTGGCGCATGGGTTTAGATATTGGTTTAGATAAATTTGGTGGTGGTGTAGGTAAATACGTTACTTGGGGATATTTACCCCATGAAGATAAATACCAAAAACCAACCATCGCCAGCCGCAACGCTGCCATGATCATGAAAAGTGGAGTGTACGACAGTTACAGCGACACTCACACCTTGATGGATCATACCTTTGCCCGTGAGAATACCACTCACTCTTGGTACGAAGAAGGTACAGGAGATATTCACCCCTTCGATCGCACTACCAACCCCATCGCCAAAAATCATAAAGACTTCAACGGCGCTTATTCTTGGTCAAGTGCAGTCCGCCACACCGAATATGGACGGTTAGAAGCTGGCCCCTTAGCAAGACAATTGGTCGCAGGTGGTACACATGGCGAATCTTGGCAACATTATGATGGATTTATCCTTGATGTTTTCAAGCGGATGGGCGGCCCCAGCGTTCATCTTCGTCAGTTAGCACGGGTTCATGAAATTGTCAAGTTGTATCGCCAAGCCGAACGCTGTTTGCGCGAATTCAAATTAAATGAACCTTGGTACATCAAACCCAAACAAAAAGATGGCCGTGGTTGGGGTGCAACAGAAGCAGCGCGGGGTTCCCTGTGTCACTGGGTTGAACTAGAAGATGGCAAAATCAAGAACTACCAAGTCATCGCCCCTAGTACTTGGAACATTGGACCCCGTGACGCTGAACAAAAGCTTGGCCCCATTGAGGAAGCTTTAATGGGTACACCCATTGCTGATCCAGCTGACCCTATAGAAGTAGGTCATGTCGCCCGATCATTTGATTCTTGTTTAGTGTGTACAGTTCACGCCCATGACGCGAAAACAGGCGAAGAACTGGCGCGTTTTCGGACAGCATAATCTCGTTTTGACTTGGAGTCTTTGTGTCTTAGTGGTTAATAAAATTAATTTTTGAACCACTAAGGCACGAAGACACGAAGAAAACTGAAAATTTATAAGGTAAGCTAGTGTCTAATTCTGAATTACACAATTATCTGGCCGGTCTTCCTGAAGTTGTACTGCAAGAGTTCACACAATGGTGTGTGCTGGAACAAGCAACAGCAGCAGGATACGAATTTACTCCGGATCTGGTGAAGTTAAAGAATCTGGAGACTGTAGATTATATTCAAGAATTGGTTGGTCAATTTGCGGATGCTACCAGAAAATCGATTGAAGGAAGTATGGCGATTATGGTAGCAGGTAAGCAAGCTGACAATCACGCTTTACCTGGGATAGCTGCGATCGTTGATTTTATTTCTCTCTATGTCAGATATTTAGTCCCTAAAGGCCCAAAAAATGAACTACCAACAGATGAGAAGCTAAACTTAGCATCACAAGAGCAATTTGAGCAACTTTGTCAAATTGCCAAAAAACACAGTGTAGAAATTTAAACGTTGGCTGTTGGTTGTTGTTTGTGGGAACATTCTGATTTTTCCAATATACCTCTTGCACGAATGCAAAACTTGCCCTCATCCCCCTACCCCTTCTCCCAAAATTGGGAGAAAGGGAGCCAATTTCAAAGTCTCTCTCCCAAGCTTGGGACAAAGGGAGCCAATTTCAAAGTCTCTCTTTCAAAATTGGGACAAAGGGAGCCAATTTCAAAGTCTCTCTTTCAAAATTGGGACAAAGGGAGCCAATTTCAAAGTCTCTCTTTCAAAATTGGGACAAAGGGAGCCAATTTCAAAGTCCCTCTCCCAAGCTTGGGAGAGGGATTTAGGGTGAGGGTAAAGATTCATACAAGAGGTCTAATATACCTCTTTGAAAATAATGTAGAGACGTTGAATTGCAACGTCTCTACAAGGATTTTGGGTAACGCATAGTTAATTATCACCAGATGTCTAATATACTGCTAAGGTTTAAACCTTGATCCCCCGTTGTAGCACCTGGCGTACAAAGACACGAAGGTGAAAAGACCAAAAATCGGTATTTTTGTGAAGATTTTTACCCACCTTGAAAGGGCTGGTCCTAGCATTTACTCTCAAAACCGCACTTTGTACAAGTCGAAGAATTCTCCTGATTGCCGTGCAATTACTTTACCATCAGCAGCTTTGATTATTTTTTCCCATTCTGCGATCGCCTCTAAAAATACCTCAGCATCCAAATAAGTTTCCAAAACCGCCCAATCTTCAGCTAACGGTTGTTCTGGATTGAGGATGTCAAACACAAAATGTCCACCTGGTTTCAACACCCGTTTGACTTCTGCTAATACAGCACTCCAATATTCCAGTGGAAAATAGCAGCTAAATCCTGTGGCGATCGCTAAGTCAAACTGCTCATCAGAGTAGTTTAAGTGATGAGCGCTACCTAATTCGACACCTTTGAACAGTTTCGAGTTCAACTGTGAACCACGGGAATTGAGAGTATCTCGTGCTACAATACTGATTTCTTGACCGTAAAAATACGCTTGCCAATCTCGCCAAGGATAGATCAAAAAGCTGACACCGCAGCCTATATCCAAACAGTGCTGGTTTTTTTGTGGTTGAGCTATTTCCCAAAAACTAGAAACTATTTTTGCTGCCAATATCCCACTCACCCACTCTCGATATATTGGCATTGCCTGTACTTCTGTTGGTAGTTCAAAGGATTGATTTTCATATTGTCGATTAAAACGATATGCTACTTGCGCTACCCTCACCTGCCATTGATCTGAGTGATACATATTGTTTATGTTAGGCTTTTGAGATGGTTTGTTGGACATTTGGTCTATACTATTCCTCAACTATTTCTAAATTTAGTATTGCTGTACACCTGTCAAGATTAAAGCTAGAGACGCGATATATCGCGTCTCTACATCTAAATTCATACCGCGATTCAGCAACGCCTAAATTTGTTAACAACCAACAACCAACAACCAACCATTCAATTTTTCAACAACCGTAAACCACTCAGGGTAACTAACACAGTAGATCCTTCGTGTCCTACTACACCGATGGGTAAGTTAATATCACCCAAGAAATTGCCAATTAACAGTAAAATAATGAATCCTAAAGCAATAGTAATATTCTGCTTTACTATTGCTTGCGCTCTTTTACCTAAGCGCATCGCTACTTCGATTTTCTCTAATCTATCTGCCATCAAGACAATGTCAGCTGTTTCTAATGCTACATCGCTTCCTGCTTTCCCCATGGCAATACCTACAGAGGCCTGAGCTAGGGCTGGTGCATCATTAATACCATCGCCTACCATGGCGACTGTTTGATACTCTTGCTGTAAACGACGAATCACATGCAGCTTGTCTTCTGGTAGTAACTCTGCATACACTCGATCTATTCCCAAATCCCGCGCCACACTCTCAGCAGTCTGTTGATTATCTCCTGTCAACATAACTATTTGCTCAACTCCCAATTTTTTCAGATGAGAAATAGTTGCTGCTGCTTGCGATCGCACTGTGTCAGCAATAGCTATAATACCTAGCACTTGATATGATGTAGATTCATTTGACGAGACAGGGGAGAAAATTTTTCCTTGTCCCCCTTGTCCCCCGTGTCCCCGTGTCCCCGTGTCCTTTTCATTTTGTGCTATCCAAACAACTGTTTTCCCTTGTAACTCGAAGTTGGTAGCTATCTCAATTAAGTTTTTAGGTAAATCAACAACATAGTTTTGGACAAAATTATCTTTCCCGGCGATAATTTCTTGGTGATTTACAATACCTATAATTCCCTGTCCAGGGAAAGCTTGTACTTCTGTTGCAGGTGTCCAATCTAAGTTTTTTGCTGCTTTGACAATTGCTTCACCAAGGGGATGTTCGGAACGAGATTCTAATGAAGCGGCAGTTTTTAATACAGATTCTTGTGTATATTCACTAAGAGAAATGACTTCACATACTTCTAAGACTCCTGTTGTGAGAGTACCAGTTTTATCAAAAGCGATCGCTCGTACTTTCCCCATCATTTCTAGTTGAGAGCCATTTTTAAACAAAATTCCCTGTTTTGCACCATTCGCAATTCCCGAAAGTAAGGTTGGCATAATTGCAGCCATTAATGCACAGGGAGAAGCCACCACCAAAAAAGTCAAAGCTCGATAAATCGCTGTTTCCCAGTCCCAATATCCAAGGAATGGTGGCAAAATCAATAGCAGTACGCCAGCAATTACAATTACCCGTGCATACCCTCGTTCAAATCGTTCAATAAACTGTTGGGAAGGAGGTGTTTCTGTTTGTGCTTGTTGTACTAAACGAATCACCCGTTGAATTAAGCTACTTTCCGGTGGTTGATGCAGCTTTAACTTCAGCGCCCCATACCCGTTTAGCGTACCTGCAAATACTTCGTCACCGACTGTTTTCTCGACGGGTAAAGACTCGCCTGTAATTGCAGCTTGGTTGAGAGTACTGTAACCTTCCAGAATTACCGCGTCTGTGGGAATTAATTCTCCTGGTTTGACGATGATTTCATCTCCTAAGTGTAACTGCGCGATCGCAATTACTTCTTCTTTACCTTGACGCATAACCCTGGCTGTATCTTGTGTTAAGCTCATCAAACTCTGGATACTGCGTTCAGTTCGCCGCATCGCATAACCTTCTAGGGCGCCACTAATAGCAAAGATGAGAATCAAAATAGCCCCATCAATAATTAAGTAATACTCTCTTCGCCATAAACCCAGCCCCGCTGCACCAAGCGCCGCTACTATCATCAGCAAATCTACATCCAGTTCTTTTTCTTTGATTAAAGTTGTGAGTCCCTCGCGGGCGCTTTCGTAACCACCAATCACATAGGCGATGGGTAACAGCAACAACGCCCATCCCAAAAAGCCAAGATGTAAGGCGAACCATCCGCAAAATAAAAACAACCCACACACGAGGGCTGCTAAAGTATCTGGATGTTCTTTGGTAAGTTGATGCAACCGTTCTGAATAAAGCATGAGAGTCAATATTTATTCGACTCTCTTACGCTAAACCTTAACATTAATGTTAATGTCAAGGTTGTTTGTAGTAGGGGCTTCAGCCCTACTTTTTTTAAGCATGTTTGCTAGGTTAATTTTTAGGAATCTCTTCACGCGATTCAATCATGATTTGCATGGTTTCAACTGCTAAATCGCGTAAATCATTGTTCAGAAAAACTACACCATTAGAACCAAACCAGCGATCGAAGATACTAACATTTCGTTTGTCACCATCTACAAATCCTTGCATGAAGTTGTAGAGGGTATAGTTAACTGAGTCCAGAAATCTAGAATTATTCTCAGGAACCATACATGCAATACCTTCTCTAGAGTAAGGGCGATCTGGTACTACTTGAAAAGCGTCCGGGTTTTTCGTTGTTCCTAACCATCCTTCTAACAAGATGCTATCTGATGCAAAAGCATCGATTTTCCCCTGTTGCAAAGCAGCATATCCTGCTGCTCGATCTTTTAATAGCACTAGTTTTGCTTGGGGTTGGACTCGCTTGAGTGCTAATTCATTGGTAGTTTGGCTCAGTACACCAACACGTTTACCGATTAAAGACTCAGGAGAACCTAAGTTACTTCCCTTTTTTACTAACAACTGAGTACCGGTAGCACCATAACTCAGTGAAAAATCTACTTTTTTATCCCGTTCCCAAGTAAAACTACTAGCATCACAAACAATATCCACTTGCCCATTGAGAATTTTCGGAATCCGTTCTCCTGGTGTGACTGTTACCAATTGCAATTGAATTTTTTTTCCCAGTTCCTTTTCTAATTGTTCTTTGACCAGATTCAACATATCTACGGAATAACCAACCAATTTTCCCTGATTACTCGTATAAGCAAAGGGAATTGCATCTTTGCTAGTCCCTGCTGTTAGTACTCCTGTCCGTGCTACTTTTTCCATCACGGTTTCGGCATTAGCAACCGCAGGTGTGAATGTTGTTAACAAGAGACTCAAGGTAGTTATCGCCGCCAGATTTTTATACATCTTCAATCTTGCAAATATTGCTTTTTGTCGGCATATTGTACAAGGATGTTCAAAAGTAGTAAATCCAAAATCGGATGACCCCACAGATAAATCTGCTGACTCTACGTTTTGTAACACTAAACTTAATAATCAATTATCATATTTATCTTGAGATAGATATACAATATAAAGAAATATATGTTACTTTGTTTTCTTAAGTAGAGTAAGTCAGCCTAATCTAGCTAATGACAACGCTAACGCTGGAGCGGAGGAACCATTTTTTGGGGCGTATCTCAAATGAGAAGGACATCTCTCAGTCCTAGCCCGTCAGCTAACTTCGTAGGCATTGAGAGGAGACTGAAGAGGCAGCATTTTTTTAATGTTTAACCTCATCAGCTTCCTTGGCTGGTACTGCTCAAGTTTTTTGTACCTGCACTTGACTCTGTTGAGGTTGCATCGAATGATATTTCAATTAAATTTAGCTGCAATATTTGCAGTTGCTGGGCAAACAGCTTGGAAAAAGGCAAAACCTTTTGTTCTCAAGGATGTAATCTTGTACCCTGCTCTGGGATTATTGGGGATTATCCTGTTGTGGTGGGTGATTGCGCTGGCGAATCACGAATTAATGCCTACTCCCCCAGAAGCACTGGTTGCTAATTTGGACTACATACTCAACCCTTTTTACCAACGCGGGCCGGGGAACTTAGGAATTGGTTGGTTGTTATTGGCAAGTATTAGACGGGTATTGTTGGGTTTTTTGTTGGGTGCTGTGGTGGCGATTCCTGTAGGCTTTCTGATTGGCATGTCGAGAGAGGCAATGCTAGCAATAAATCCGATCATTCAGATTTTTAAACCCGTATCCCCCTTGGCTTGGCTACCTATTGCCTTAGCCATATTTAATTTGGCAGACCCTTCAGCGATTTTTGTGATTTTTATCACTTCTTTGTGGCCGACAATTATTAATACTGCTTTGGGAGTTTCTAGCGTTTCTAAAGATTATTTAGATGTGGCACAAGTTTTAGAAATGCCCCGTTGGCGACAGATTACTAAGATTATTTGGCCTGCAAGTTTGCCGTACATTTTTACAGGTTTGCGGATTAGTTTAGGAATTGCTTGGTTAGTAATTGTGGCGGTGGAAATGTTAACAGGCGGTATTGGTATCGGCTTTTTTGTTTGGGATGAATGGAGTCGTTTAAATCTGAGTTCTGTGTTTCTCGCCGTGTTGGTAATTGGCTTAACTGGGTTAATTCTTGATTATGCTGTGGGCAAACTTCAAGAATTTGTAACTCATCGTCCGAGAACTTCAAATTAAGAGAAGAAAATTTGGCATATATAGCCGCAAAATCAATAAAAACGCCTAATCTTGACGTCAATTGTTGTGCTGAGAACGCACTCTCAAACTAATATTTAAGCGTGAGGTTGGCTAAGAATAATTAATAACTAGTGGAGCATACCATGAGTAACGCCGACCAAAATTATTGGCATCGACGAGACTTTATCAAAGGAATAGGAGCAACAGCAGCAGGAATGGTGTTGTCTTCCTGTGCAATCTCAGGCGATCGCTCTGCTAAAGGACTGACTGAAGAAGCTGCGGCTATTAAACCTGTAGTCAATCCCGGAACTTTAGAAAAACCAAATATTACTGTTGGTTACGTTCCTGTTAACGACTGTGCGCCTTTTGCGATCGCTTGGAAAAAAGGTTTTTTCCGTAAATATGGGTTGAATGTCAAACTCAACCGGGAAGCCAGCTGGGCTACATCGCGCGACGGGTTGATTTTTGGTCGCCTTGATGCTTCACCTGTGGTATCCGGTGCTGTTACCAACGCCAGAATTGGTGCAGAAGGTGCGCGTCACGCCCCCTTGTGTGCAGCAATGACTATTCACCGCCATGGTAACGCCATGACCATGAACAAAGCCATGTGGGATTTTGGGCTGCGTCCTTGGTATGAATACAAACAACAATATGGCGATCGCGCTTTGGAAGCTTTTGGTCGTGATTTTAGAAACTACTTTGACAAGCAGCCACCAGAACGCAAAGTCTGGGCGGTAGTACTGAGTTCTGCGATTTACGAATATTTTATCCGCTACGTATCTGCTGCTGCTGGTGTCGATCCTTTTAAAGAGTTTCGTGTCATCATTGTTCCTCCACCACAAATGGTGACTAATGTCCGGATTGGTGCAATGCAAGCCTATATGGTTGCAGAACCTTGGAATACACGCGCAATTACTGGTAATGAAGGTGTCGGATTTACCTTCGCTCAAGGTAAAGAAGTCTGGCTAGGACACCCAGATCGCTTGTTGGGGGTGATGCAATCCTTTATTGACAACTACCCAAAAACCTATCGTTCTCTGGTGAAAGCGATGATTGAAGCTTGTCAATATTGCAGCAAACCTGAAAATCACAAAGAAGTTGCAGAACTGCTCACGGATCGCTCATTTACAGGTGCAAAACCCAAAAAACCGGGTGCGCCAATCACCAAGTTTACAGGCCCCGCAATTCTCGGTAACTACAACTATGGTGGTTTTGATGGCAAAGATCGCACAATCAAAGCTGCTGACAACACTATTTTCTTTGACATTCCTGACAATATTCCCAAACAACCTGGTGAAAACTCTACATTCTTGTGGAGATCCAGAAGTATTTGGTTGATGACACAAGCTGCTCGTTGGGGACAAATTCAGGAATTTCCCAAAAATGCGGATAAATTAGCTGCAAAAGCCTGGAGAACAGACCTTTATCGAGATATTGCATCCGAAATGGGTATTGAGTCTCCAAAGGATGATTACAAAGTTGAATCACCAGAAGTATTTATCGACAATAAGGGTTTTGATCCCAGTGATCCTGTAGGGTATCTCAACAGTTTTGAAATTAGAGCCAATGCTCCGACTCGTTTTTATATGTCCTGATTGACTGGTGACAAAATGATCTGCATATTGTCTTGATTATTACAAACTAGGATTACTCAGATACAGGACTCCTATTTGATTTTTGTTGGCATAGCCTGCACTCTGTGCTTAAAAAACTCAGTACAATTCCTCTTCTTTGTTCCCTGTTCCCTGTTTCCTGTTCCCCTGCTAATACAAAATCTGATCATTAATTTGCTGAAATTGCCAAATATTTTCCTAAATTTTGGAGCTTACTTATGACTAAATCTACTTCATTTTCTATGATAGATAAAGAAATATTCCATAATACCCCATTTTTGGAAATAGAAAATCTAGTCAAATCTTATCCAACAAATGGTAGTAATGAGTTTGTCGTGTTAGATCATGTGAATCTCACAGTAGGCGAAGATGAATATATTTCTGTAGTTGGTCATTCTGGCTGTGGTAAATCAACACTGCTAAAAATAGTTGCTGGTTTGGAAAAAGCAACTGCTGGCTCTGTACGACTTGATGGCAAGGAAATTCGTAAACCTGGTGCAGAACGCATGATGGTGTTTCAACACTATTCATTGTTACCTTGGTTAACAGTCAAAGAAAATATCCGCTTGGCTGTGGATGAAGTACTAAAAGATGCGAATCGTGCAGAAAAAATAAGCATTGTTAACGAACATTTAGCAATGGTAAATTTGACTGCGGCAGCAGATAAATATCCCGATGAAATTTCTGGAGGAATGAAACAAAGGGTTGGGATTGCTAGGGCTTTAGCAACTCGACCAAAAATGCTATTAATGGATGAACCTTTTGGTGCTTTAGATGCTTTAACTCGTGGAAAATTACAGCGCCAAGTTTTAGATATTTGGGAAAATCATCGTCAAGCAGTAATGATGATTACTCACGATGTTGATGAGGCTATTTATATGTCAGATCGCATCGTTTTAATGACTAATGGCCCATCTGCTAAAATTGGAGAGATTCTAGAAGTACCTTTTCCACATCCACGCGATCGCTCTGAAATGCGAAACTCAAAAGAGTACTACGAACTCCGCAATTATGCACTAAATTTCCTAGAGCGGAATTTTACTGCTGATGAGTAATGATTTGTTAGTAAATAGTAAATAGTAGTTTGTTGAGCATTGTTTGTTTTTGGAATGAGTAATTTTTACCCACTAACAAGCAACCACCAATCACCAACCACCAACTATCAACATCCAATTTTGATTGCAAAGAAGTGAATGCTGTGAATATCAAACCCATGTTAGTGCGTTTACAAGACGCGATCAATAGAGATGACTTAATTGAGCAAATGTTATTGTACTGTAACTCAATAACATCTTTTTCAGAACAAGCTGAATCTACAAAATCAATCAATTTTATAGTTGGCTATAACAGTTCTCCTAACAGCCACACTGCGTTGGATATTAGCTTGTTGATGGCTCATCAAACACGTTTAGCCACAAATTCACATGTTCTAGTTCAAGCTGTTTACGTGTTAGAAGAATACCAAACAAATGATTTTTTTGATATTTTACCAACACAGGACTTTCAAACAAGTGAATCATTTGGGCATTTTCCAACATATTGCCCAATCAGTTTACCATCAAAAAATGTTCAAACTCCTGTCTTAACTCAAATAAATAAGTTTGCACAAGCAGAAAGAATATTATGGCAAGCACGTTGTCTTGCTGAAGAATGGCAGAGTTATTTTAAAGCTCATTTGCGATTTGGCTGCGTAGCCGATGAACTAAAGAAAGTAGTTGCATCAGAAGCAGCAACTATATTATTTTTAGGCTGTAAATCAGCTAAACATCCGATTGTGCAAAAACTTGCTTATAATTTCCCTTGTCCGGTACTGGGTATACCTAGTTGCATTGATGGAGAATGAAAATTAAAGCTTGTAATGAGTGTTAATTAATAAGCAAATACTACACTTCTGCTGCACTTACTACAAGCTTATACCATTTCGGATTTTGGATTGGGACACTTTATCTGTGTATAGGTTCTGGAAATCTATTTGTTGTAATCTTTGTTTTAAATTGGTCTTAAATGTAATTATTCATGAATTAATTGTAACCTCCAAGTAAAAATTAATACAAACTCATATTGATATCTTTAAAATAGCAACAAAAATTAAGTTTTTCACTTTTATATTCTATATAAATTACTAAATAATTTATTTATTAAACCGAAGCCATCTATACTAGATAGCTTTTTTCGTTTAATATGCAAAAAATTAGAGTAGTGAGCAGTAAACACTGGTTAGTGTTTAACGTTAGCTTATGAATTTAAACCCTAAGTAAAATAAACAACTGATAACTGATAAGTAGATGGGTCGAAACAGACATAAAGCAAATTACGAAAAATCAACACACACCATACCCCTAGCAATGATAAATGACACATGACGACCCCAACTAGTAGAGACGCGAAATTACCCTGCGGGAACGCTAAAAGCGAACGCGTCTCTACATTTGTTCCGACTTACTGAAGTGTTAATTTAATCCAGGAGTGTTCTGTGGAAAACTGGCAAGCTATTTTGAGCGTTTTGACTTTTATCACTGTCATTTTTTTGATTATGACAGAGTGGATACATCTAACAATTGCAGCATTCTTAGGTGCTTTGTTACTAATATTTACCAATGTCATGACTTTACAAGAAGCTATTGGCTATATAGGTAAAAGTCACGGCACACTTGGTTTATTTTTTGGCGTAATGGTACTGGTACGCGCATTTGAACCGACAAAAATATTTGATTATTTAGCAACTCAAATAGTGCTACTAGCTAAAGGAGAAGGTAAACGTTTGTTACTTGGTATTGTGGCGATTACTACTCCTATTTGTGCAGTTTTACCTAATGCTACAACAGTGATGCTATTAGCTCCATTAATTCCGCCAATGGCTCAAGAAGTTGGGGTAAATTTTGTACCATTATTAATTCTAATGGTGTTCATTGCTAATAGTTCTGGATTGCTCACGATAGTTGGTGATCCGGCAACATTTATTGTAGGTGATGCGATCAATCTTAGCTTTACAGATTATCTATGGCGCTTGAGTTTAGGTGGAGCGATCGCTGTGATTACTGTGATCGCTATCTTGCCATTGTTATTCCGCAAAATTTGGCATAAAAAACTAGATAATTTAGAACAGTTACCACATCCTCAAATTAACCATCCACGTGTTTTATCATTAGGAGCATTAATTGTAGCTCTTGTATTAGTGTTTTTTGTGATCGGAGAATCTCTTCCAGTACCTATTTCACCAGCTGCTGTAGCTTTACTCGGAGCAGCTTTAGCAATGCTTTTGTCACATCACAGTAAAATCGATTCTGTTAATAATATTTTGCGGGATGTTGATTGGAGTACTTTGATATTTTTTATGAGCATATTTGTGCTAATTGGAGGACTAGAAAAAACTGGCGTAATTAATGGTTTGTCAGGAGTATTAGCAGTTGTTTTGGGAAAAAATATTATCTTAGGTTCACTGAGCTTAATATTTTTGATCGGGCTATTGTCTAGCGTAGTTCCTAATATTCCCCTAGTAGTAGCAATGGTACCTTTACTCAAACAATACATTGTCAACGTTGGGTTAGCGCCAGCAGAAGTTCTCGCACCAGACTTTCAAGGACAATTTCCACCAGAAGTCTTACCACTTTTTTATGCAATGATGTTTGGTGCGACTTTGGGAGGTAATGGAACTTTAGTCGGTGCATCGTCTAACATCGTAGCAGCGGGGATTTCTGAACAACATGGACGCCGTATTTCCTTCAAAACTTTTCTACACTACGGTATTCCCGTCATGGTATTGCAACTATTGACCGCATCAGTATATGTGCTGATTCGCTTTTTACTCTAGTACTCCAGCACACAAAGTTTGCTAGGTTCGTAGTGTAGAGGCGCTAGCGGCTTCCTAAAGGTTACGCTTAAGCGTTCATAGAGGACTAAAGTCCTCACTACAAACCCAGCAGAATTAATGGGACAGACCACTACTGGTCAACCGCATTAATTATGATAGCTTTGTAGTAAGCACCAAGCGTGCTTGAATATTTGAGGACTTAAGTACTTATTATAAACAGCTGTGTGACTATATTGTTTTTTCTTTTTCTTTATTGATAAACCATATTACGTTAATATATATTTCCAGCTTTTAACAATATAATATGTTGCTTGATGCAAGGGTGCTACTCTAGAAAGTAATACTTTAACAAGGTTAGGGCAAGAATAATAAATTGTCTTAACATATAAAAAACTAGAAGCTAAACTAACTTACAACCTAGCAAGGATAAAAAAGATGAGTTCGATGGAAGGAGAAAAATTTAATCATAATTTTGCAGACTCAACCCCAGGTGGTTTAGTTCCAAGCATCAATCAGGCTTCAATAAGTAATAGCTTTGGCGATATTAGCAGTTTAGATAAAGTCAGAGATATTCTTTTTGGCGGTCAGATGCGAGAACTAGAAAAAAAGTTTACGCGCTTAGAAGATCGTCTAATCAAAGAATGTGCTAGCTTACGAGATGAAACAAAAAAACGTTTAGATTATTTAGAAAATTATATCAAAAATGAAATTGAAGCCGTAAATGATCAGGTCAGAAGCGAACAATTAAAACGAGAGGAAGCGATCGCAACACTCAGCGAAGAGCAAAAAGGAATCAATCTTTCTATAGAAAGAAAACTCTCTCAATTTGATGAACAAGCAGCGACAAAAACACGTGAATTACGCGAACAACTACTTAATCAATCTCAAAGCTTACAGGATGACATTCGTCAAAAATACGAAGAAATCCTAGCACTACTGCAACAAGAATCTCAAGAAATACGTGCAGAAAAAACAGATCGTTCCACTCTTGCAGCTATGTTTACAGAATTAGCCATACGGCTGAATTCTCGATAGTTAGAGATGGGAAGGGAGACAAAAAGGGAGACAAGGGGGACAGGGAAGAGAACACAAAACTAAAAAACTACTAACCACTAACTAGTCTTTAATTTCTAGTTGCTAACACTAGTTTCAATAAATTTTTAACAAAGATGCAACTCAACATAGATCGTGAGTTGGATATTTTTGGCAATGAATGAATATTACCCTGATGAATTAACGTACAAATTACCCGAAGTTTCTAATGGTAGCAATCCCCATGAAACTTTACCTGTAAATAACAATCGCGAGGAAGCTAGTAATGAACTCAGTGAACTCCGCAGTTTGCTTTTAGGGGTAGAAACTGCACAACTTGATAAACTATACGAGCGATTAGAAAATCCTCAAATTCAAGCAGAAGATATTAGTCGTTTGCTTCCAGAAGCTGTAATTTTAGGAACAATGCAAGGTCAAAGTTTAGCCGAAGCAATGGTTCCCACAGTTGAACAAGCAATTCAATCTTCTGTTAAGCAAGATTTAAATGTTCTTTCTGAAGCATTTTTTCCGATAATTGGCCCTGCGACTCGTAAGGCTATTAGTACAGTTCTAGATCAAATGATGCAATCTTTGAATCAAACACTAGAACATAGTATGTCACCACAAAGTTTTAAGTGGAGACTAGAAGCACGACAGACGGGGAAGACTTTTGCTGAAGTTGTTCTACTACGCACCCTGATTTACCGAGTGGAACAAGTATTTTTAATTCACAAAGAAACTGGATTATTGCTACAACATATTGTAGCGCTACAGGTAACTGTTCAAGATCCTGATTTAGTTTCCGCTATGTTGACAGCTATTCAAGATTTTGTCAAAGATTCTTTCAAGGTGGAAAAAGGTGAGGCGTTACAAAGTTTGCAGTTTGGGGAACTCACCATATGGATTGAGGAAGGTCCACAAGCAGTATTAGCAGGTATAATTCGAGGGAATGCTCCTCATGAACTACGATTAGTTTTTCAAAACACAATAGAAAAAATTCACCTGAAATTGCATAGAGAACTTCATGATTTTACAGGTGAAACAAAACTATTTAGTATTAGCAAACCTTATCTAGAGGAATGTTTAGAAGCAAGGTATCAAGTTCCATCCAAGAAAAAATATATCTATGCATGGAGTTTATTGGGTGCGATCGCGATCGCACTTGGGATATGGAGCTTTTTTAGCTTTAGAGAACAATTACGTTGGAATGCGTATCTAGAAAAACTTAACTCTCAGCCTGGGATTGTTGTGATTCAAACCAAGAAGGGATATGGAAAAAATTTTATTTCTGGAATGCGCGATCCCTTAGCTACAGATCCGTATTTACTGATGCAACAAGCTAACATCAATCCTAAGACAGTTATCAGTCAATGGCAACCTTATGTATCCCTAGAACCGCAAATAATAGCAAAAAGAGCCGCTGAGTTACTACAAGCTCCCAAAACTGTATCACTCAGAGTTGATCAAAATGGTATTCTTTATGCTACAGGAAATGCACCACGTCAATGGATTTTGGAAGCCAAAAAATCTTGGCGTTTAATTCCTGGTATAACTCAATACATTGATCGAAATTTACTTGAATTAGAACTCCAAGAATTGCAATTATATAAACAAAAAATTGAGCAGAATCAACTCTTATTCCTTGAGGGAAGTACTGAATTTTTACCAGGTGAAAGTAATAAATTACCAAATATAGTATTCGCAATCAAAAAATTATCCAGTTTAGCCAAGTCTTTAGGCAAAGATGTGCGTTTTGAAGTCACAGGATACACAAATATAACTGGAACAGAGCAAAGAAATATGATACTCAGTCAAGCCCGTGCTAGTAAAATTATCGCTTACTTAAATTCTCAAGGCATCAATACAATTAATTTTACTAGCTTGGGTGTAGGATCAAGTCAATCTTCAAGCACAGGACTTACAGAGCAAAATCAACAAGTTAATCGTAGGGTTTCTTTTAAGGTATTCTTAATTGATGCCCATAACTGAAGGAACAATACTTATGCTGCAAAAAAAGATTTGCATGGTAGGTGCATTTGCTGCTGGTAAAACTAGTTTAGTAGGAAGGTTCGTTCACAGTATTTTCTCTGAAAAGTATCAAACAACAGTAGGTGTAAAAATTGATAAAAAAACAGTAAATATTCAAGGACAAGATATAAATTTTATTCTTTGGGATTTATATGGAGAAGATGAGTTTCAAAAAGTACGTATGTCATACTTACGTGGTGCATCAGGGTATCTATTAGTAGTAGATGGAACTAGAAAAAATACTCTGGAAAAAGCTTTTAACTTACAAATTAAAGTAGAAAATACTATTGGAACTATACCATTTATACTTATACTCAATAAGTGGGATTTAATAGAGGAATGGGAAATTAGTGATACCGAAATTAATGAAGTTGTGCAAAGAGGTTGGATTGTTATTAAAACGAGCGCGAAGACAGGTTTAGGTGTCGAAGAATCTTTCCAAATTCTGGCTAATAAAATTTTAGAAAACTAGGTAATTATTTAAATTAATAAATAGTTAATTAACAAACAATATTTAATCACAAATACATTTAACAACATTGTTTATATCATGAGCGACTCTATTACAGCAGATGTGTTTGCTGCTTTAGATACTCTAGTCTTAGAGAGATTAAACTTTGGCCGCTTTAGAATTACTGGAAATCCACCAGATTGGTTACAACGATTTTGCCTTCATCAAGTTAAATCTGGAATGCAAATACTCATACCGCAACAGGAGTTTCCCTTTTTAGAAAATTTTTTGATAGATGCTGAAGAGCTATGGAACAAAAATAATAAAAATCAATTAAAATCAGGTATTTGGCATCAATTAGATTTATCTGGCAAAGAATATCATTTTGAAGCCATAGCGATTTGCGTTAAAAATAATAAAATATTATTAATTAAATTATTAGAAGAAGAATATGAAGAAAAAAGAAACCTGATTCAAAAAGCGAGAGAGCATCAACTCAATTATCAATACATCATGAAAGAGAACCAAAAAAAAGATATTTTGGTTCACTGTATAATACATGATATTGCTGGGCATATCAGTGGAATTAATTGCTGTTTGATGCTGTTAGAAACTGAAAATTTAACACCAAAAGCTAGAGAGTACTTAGAAATTGGCAAAAAACAAACACTTCAGGAAGAAAACTTAATTAGAGATATTTTATATGCTTTTTCTGCCGAAGTAAATTCTCTAGAATCTTTTACTGTAGATGCCGAACTAGCTCCAAACATTTTAACTTCTGCACAAGAAGTTATCCAACTTCTATCAGCCACTTTTTTATTGAATAAAGTAAAATTGCAACTTGCAAATAATACTGACATAACAGCAGATTGGAAGGTTATAGGTGATAAGTCACGTTTGAATAGAATGATTGCAAATTTGGTGGAAAATGCTTTTCGCCATAGTCCAACGAACTCCACAGTTACAATTAGTTTACAGCAAGAAGAAGATAGTATTCTTGTGACTATAGATGATCAAGGTATTGGTATCCCAGCAGAAAAAGCTAAAAATCTTTTTGATAAGTTTTCCCAAGTTGGGAAATCAGGTAAAGTTGGACTGGGACTATACTTCTGCCGAATCACAGTAGAACGTTGGGGTGGAAAAATTGGCTATATCCCTCTTGAGCAAGGAGGTTCTCGATTTTGGTTTAGGCTGTTAAAACCGAAATCACAGACTCAAGATTAATAAGCACATATTAATCGATCAGTTATCAAATTGTGTCTGAAAAGCATAGTGGCATTCTTTATGAAGCTGCGCTAAATAATAGAATTTCACTTGATATTTAAACCCTGTAGAGACGTTGCAGCGCAACGTCTCTACATGATCAAATTATGACGAAAAATTCTTAACCAAAGGGCATTTTGTTAACAGATGACCAGTCTTCTATTAACCAATAAAATGTAAAACATCACGCAATACGCTGTAACCAGCTAAATCCCAAAGTAAATAAGCAAGAAAACCAATCATTGCCAAGCGACCATTCCATAATTCTGCTTGGGGATTTAGACCAAAAATAAAAGCATTGCGGTCAATGCCGTTGTAAGCATTAGCTACTGGTGGTAAATCTGTAGAAGGACGTTTTTCACGAGTTTCCATTTTTTGTCTCCTTTAAAACCCAATACAGTTCAGTTAAGAAGAAATGTAGGTTGGGTTGAGTGCAACCGAAACCCAACAAAGCCTTGATAATGTTGGGTTGAGGAACGAAACCCAACCTACGCTAGTTTTAGTTTTTAGCCTTAACTGAACCGTATTGCTTTAAAACCAATATTGTTCAGTCAAAGTGCATTATTGCAAATTACATTTTATTGGTATTAATAACCAACAATATGTAAAACATCACGCAACACGCTATAACCAGCTAAATCCCAAAGCAAATAAGCAAGAAAACCAATCATTGCCAAGCGACCGTTCCATAATTCTGCTTGGGGATTCCAACCAAATAGAAAAGCATTACGATCTTTGCCGTTATATTCCGTAGCAATTGGTGGTAAATCTGTAGAAGGACGAGTTTCCATTTTGCCTCCGCACTTATTCTATGGATTGCTTAATTTCTTTGCTATTAGCTATTACTGATTGATAATTTTTAAAGCTGAATAACTAATAACTAATTTCGTGTTTCCGAACTACTTGTTACATATGTTTACTTTAGCTAGGAATTATTAGCTTGCCGTATTCCTATGGTTACAAAGTCTAAGCATTCCTAATGGACGATCATTCAATCTCTTTTTGAATACCAAAATCTACCCTAAGAGGGTGAAAAAATTTGATTTTTAAATAAAAATTAAATTTAACCATAAGCTAAGTGATATCACGCAGGTAAATCTTAATAATTGCAAACTGAGGTATTAGTGATAAAAACTTATATCTAACGCAGTAGATAGTATCAGACCTTGGGCGGATGCTGTAATAGGCTAAATTCCACGATTCTGAGCTAAGGAATTGTGTATGGCGAATGATATAGATGTAAAACTAATTAGCAAATTTTTATACCAGATAGTTAAAACATAGAGGAAAAAAATAGAATGTTTCAGAGTACGCTAACAACGCTGGAACTCTACCAGTCTTTATTTTGGATAGCGCAGGTGACAGTGGAACCACAAGGTATTTCACCCGCACAAGCATCGGTTGCTATTTCAGGGCCGCGTTTTTTCACTGCTTTAATTTCCGGTGTAATTCTGGCTTTTGCGTTTCAGTTGGTATTAACTAACCTGTCAGTTGCAGCAGGTATTTCCTATTTAGGACGTCCATCTGATGCAAGTTCAGATCATGGGGAAGTTGGCAGTTTCGGGGGAACTATCCGCAAAATTGGTACAGCAGTTGGAATATGGACTTTAATCACAGTTACTATTGCCCTAGCGATCGCTTGCTTTTTGGCTGTCAAAATGAGTCTAGTGATTTTTAGTCCAGGACTGGGTGCAATTCTCGGTTTAGTAATTTGGGGCGCATACTTCTTATTACTAGTGTGGGTGAGTTCCACCACAGTCGGTTCTTTAATTGGTAATGTAGTTAACACTGCAACTTCCGGCTTTCAGGCAATTATGGGAACAGCCACCGCCGCCTTGGGTGCAAAGGCTGTAAACCAGCAGGTAGTAGCCACCACCGAAGCCGCAGCCGCAGCTGTTCGCCGGGAATTCGGTAGTGTGATCGACCCTACCAGCGTCCGCGAACAAGTCGAAGATTACCTAGAAATGGTACGTCCCCCAGAACTAGATATCTCTAAGATTCGCGGCGATTTTGAAAGATTGTTGAGTGATCCCCAAGTCAGAGAAGTCGCCACTTCAGGCGATATTCGCAATATTGATCGCCAGAAATTTATCGACTTAGTCAGCAGTCGCACCGACCTATCAAAGCGTGATGCTAACCGGATCGCCGATACCTTGTATGGTGTTTGGCAACAGGTAGTAAATCAAACTCCCTCTCAAGATAAAATGGCTGAGTTGGTTGATTATCTCAAATCACTCCAGCCAGGACAAGCGAACACAGGCGAACTCAACCGCAAACTCGATCAGCTAATGGCGGAAATGCGTTCTGCGAAAGAAGCAGACCAAAAAGCGACCCCTGGACCAATTCAGCGAACACTACAACAGGGACTAACAGCTTTGACTGGGATTGTCTTGGGACGGACTGATCTGTCAGATTTAGATGTCGAAAAAATCTTGGGTGCTTTAACCACAGCTAAAGATAAAGTCGGCGAAAAAGCAGAGCAATTAGGACTACCAACACCAAAACAACCTTACAGTCCGATTCGTGCGGATGTAGAAAACTACCTGTTGAATACTTATGCTTGGCAGTTAAGCCAAGAGAGAATAGCTCAGGATTTCCGCGATGTGATCTATGATCCTGCTGCTGACCCTGGAACCATACGCCGGGAATTAGAACAACTGTCTCGCAGCGATTTTGCTAATATCCTGCAACAGCGTGGTCTTTTGACCCAAGCAGAAATTCAACGTATTGTTGATCAGTTAGAAGCTGTTCGCCAAAATGTCTTGGTGACAGTTACTGCTGAAGAAGAAAGAGAAATTGTACAGGACTTGCAACGCCGAGTTGAGAGTTATTTACTCGTCACTCCCAAATCAGAATTAACTCTAGAGGGAATTGAACAGAACTTTAAACCACTGTTGCGAGACTCCGACGCAGATTATGAAACTTTGTCTCGCCGTTTAGCATTGTTAGACCGTCAAGAACTGCGGGAAACACTTCTAGAACGGAATGATATTAATCCACAAGAAGCAGAGACAATTCTTAACGAATTGGAAAGACAGCGCGATCGCGTCCTCATTGAATCCAAAGGACTCGCAGATCAAGCCAAATATCAAGCCGAAACACTCTGGCTAAATTTAGAGTCATATCTGCGTAATACTGGCAAAGAAGAACTAAATCCCAATGCGATTAGGTCTGAGTTAACAAGACTGCTGCAAGATCCCCAAGCTGGAGTTGCAGCGCTGCGGGCGCGTTTGTCTCGTTTTGACCGGGATACTTTAGTCAAATTGCTGAGTCAGCGCCAAGATTTAAGCGAAGACCAAGCCAATCAAATTCTCAGCACAGTTGAAGATTCTTGGCATAGTGTTCGCCATGCACCCCAAGCCGTAGTCGATAAAGCGAAACAACAATACGACTCAGTTACAACTACCATCGCTGATTATTTGCGAAACACTGGTAAAGATGAACTCAACCCCGAAGGGATTCAACGAGATTTGAATCGGCTGTTGCAAAATCCGAGAGAAGGAGCGATCGCCCTCCGCCGTCGCTTGTCTCAGGTAGACAGAGATACATTAGTAAAATTACTGAGCCAGCGTCGAGATTTATCTGAAGAACAAGTTAATCAAGTCATTGATTCTGTTCAAGACACAATTCGCAATATCGTCCGTTCACCGCGTCGTTTGGCGACTCGGACACAACAAAGAGTCGAAACATTCCAAACTTATTTGGAAGAATATTTGCGTCGCAGTGGCAAAGATGAACTCAACCCAGAAGGTATTAAACGCGACTTGTATTTGTTGTTGCATGACCCGCGTGTAGGTATGGACAGTTTGAGCGATCGCCTAGCTCAATTCGACCGTTCTACAATTATCACCTTGCTGAAACTGCGCGAAGACCTCAGTGACGAAGAAGCAGCGCGGATTGCTGATACAATCTTCTCTGTCCGCGATTCCTTTGTAGAGCAAGTACGAGCAATCCAACGACGCATTCAAGACACAATTGATGGAATATTTGCTCGTATCCGTAGTTACCTTAACTCCCTAGAACGTCCCGAATTAAATTATGATGGTATTAAGCGGGATGTTCGCACATTATTTGATGATCCCCAAGCTGGGTTTGATGCTTTACGCGATCGCCTGTCTTCTTTCAACCGCGAAACCTTGGTAGCAGTCATGAGTTCTCGTGAGGATATTTCAGAAGAAGATGCCAATCGAATCATCGACCAAGTTGAACGAGCGCGTCAAACCGTCCTACAACGAGCAGAACGACTGCAACAAGAAGCACAGCGACGACTAGAAGACGTGAAACACCAAGCCCAAAAACAAGCTGAAGAAACCCGCAAAGCAGCCGCATCAGCAGCCTGGTGGTTATTCGCTACAGCTTTAGTATCGGCGATATTCTCGGCAATTTCCGGAGCAGTAGCAGCGATCACTGCGTAGGAAATTCACAAAAGTAATTCAAAGTTGTCTCCGCTAAACCTACTGTAGCCTCTCAATTTTGAGAGGCTTTTTTAATTTGTTCAAGATTTAACGCTTCGCGGAAGTCCCCATCTTCAAGGTACTCCTAAGATGGGGATTGTGAGCGGGGGATGAGGATTACATCTGGAATTGATTTTTTTACTTGGTAAAAACAAATTCTGGATGGATGACGAATCCCCAGGATTTTCTGGTAAGATGGTCAATGTCTTGACCATCAATGCCATAAGCGAAAACCAAGCTAATAGGTACATGTTGCAAGAAAAAGATTTGGGTCTTGGGAACCAGGACTCCTGCCCACCGAGGGAATGTAAGACCAAAAAAACTACGGAGTTTTTGAGGCTGTTCCCGATGAATTGGGAAGCTCAGACTTCAGCCGTAGGCAAGTCTGAGTAGTTCACT
>NZ_JBHFLM010000198.1:0-23199 GCF_041928655.1 Pelatocladus sp. BLCC-F211
ATCAGAGACTTTTCCCCCAGAACTGGAGAATATGAGTTGTTTACTCTGGGATTTCCCTGCACCGGAACCAGCATTGCAGGTAACGGAACCGGACTCAAGCACCCAGAGTCAAGCTTGTGGCTCGAAGCATTGCGGTGCATCGTCCAAGGACTACCAACCTTCATCGTTATTGAAAATCCTGCGGGGCTTATCACTAGAGGACTACGAGCAGTGCTTGGGGGACTCAGAATTTGCAGATATTGTTGGGATGATCCACAAATCATATCGGCTGCGGAACTCGGAGCGCCGCACGAAAGAAAAAGGCTTTTCATCATTGCCTACCCCGACGACCTACGCCAAAGGTTCCGGGAAATACCGACCAGCTGGGGCGACCAGATTGGAGCAGTCATTGAGGAAATTTATCAGGGAGGGGGACAAGCTGCACCCAGCAGTGCCGGGGTGGATGATGGGATTCCCGCCTGGGTGGGTGGAAGAAATATTGATGGCTGGTGGCGAGATAATCGGGCCCCCCATTACCCCGGAATGCGTCACCACACACCCAAACGCCGAGAATGTAACGACCTCTACGCCCGTTCAGTCTCGCCCCTCCAAGCTGCCGTTGCCCTCCAGCGAGTCTTGTACCTGTCCTCATTGTTGTGAACCATTATTTAGGCTTGAGGATGGGTGTGGTGTTTGTGGTTGGGTGAGATCGCAATCAAGAGAGGAAGCGGTACTAACGGTTACGGAGGAATTAACCGTTAGTACTCAAGCAGAAGAAACAGTACTAACGGTTAACTGCAACTCCTCAACCGTTAGTACTTGCAAAAGAAAGCGGGGGGAAGGTACAGGAAGGATTCAGTGGAGAACTTTTACTAAAAAGAATGGGAAGCAGTACCAGCAGCCTTGGTATGACTGGCAAATACATCAGGGAGAAAAAACAATTTCTCGAAGTACTTATATTCCCAAACGGCTGCTATTTAGAATTCAGGAGCTAGAAGATATGAAAGCACCAGTTAGAGAGATTTTGATTGAACTTGAAATTATCAAATGAGAAAAAAATTGCCCTATATGAGAGCGAAGTAAAATAAGCAGGATGCTTGCTGTGAATGACTTGTAATGCATCAATAATGTTAAAATAAAAACAGTAACCCAGGATGTTTTCTTGGCAGTTGCATCCTGGGAAGTTGTCAACCAATCCGTCTGGTTAACATGAATATTATAGATCCGTTTAAGCTTCCGTCTTTACCGTTAGCTTGGAATTCCGCATTGCCCAAATGCCCAGCCATCTACTTTGCTATTTCTGAAAATAACCGAGTTCTCTACATTGGAGCCTCAATTAATCTCAATAGCAGATGGTTGAATCATAATCGATTTCAGGAATTAAAAAATCTAGCTTGTGTCCGGATCGCCTGGTTTCAATGCAGAGATATCTCTTTATTGCCATCGCTGGAAAGTCAGTCGATAAGGATTTATAGACCACCTCTGAATATACGACGAGCCAAAGGTGATGGTAGCGGCTGTATTCACTGGCGCACTATTACTAAAGGTGGTAAAGATTACCCGCAGGCTTATTATCACTATGAATTTTGGAACCAGGGCGATCGCCTAATTAAATCGTCGCGCTATATCCCCAAGCGGCTACTTGCCCAGGTACAGCAGATGGAGCAACAAAAAGCACCAGTGAGGGAGATTTTGGGGGTGTTTCACTGTGTCGAAAATATAAATTTAAAAATTCTCTGATTGATAAATTTGGAAATGTAGAGGCTAATGAAACTTGCTTGTTTTATGGAGACAAAACAGTGCAAATTACCAAACGCAACGTTGAACTGCGAGTTGATGACAGCTTAATGCGCGTTTATGTGGCGACCCCAAAACCAGCAGGACTTTACCCTGGTATTTTGTTCTACAGTGATATTTATCAGCTAGGGGAACCAATGATTCGTTTAGTTAACTACCTAGCAGGACATGGCTATGTAGTTGCAGCCCCAGAAATCTTTCATCGCACAGAACCAGTTGGTTTAGTGATTGAACCAGATGATATTGGTAGAATGCGGGGTAATGATAATGCTAGTCGAACTGCGATCGCTGATTATGATGCTGATTGTCGTGCTGTAATTGATTTTCTTCAAAAAGATAGTTGGGTTTGTCCAGATAAAATAGGCACTCTCGGCTTTTGTATAGGTGGACACCTGTCTTTTAGGGCAGCTTTTCAAAGTGAGGTTAAGGTTTCTGCCTGCTGTTACCCTACAGGTATCCCCAGTGGCAAGCTGGGTAAGGAAGTAGCTGATACAATCGGGCGGGTAAGGGAAATCAAAGGCGAGATGCTCATGGTCTTCGGTACACTCGACCCCCATATACCAGAGTTGGATCGTCAAACCTTAATTAAAGCTCTTGAAAACGCTAATGTACCTCACAAAGTTCTGATGTATGAAGCAGAACATACCTTTATGCGCGATGATGGTTATCGCTACGATCCTGCGGCTGCTACTTCTGCTTGGTCTGAAATAGTAGCAATATTCACCCATCTAGGCACAGTCTAAAAAAGTATCTACTGATTTCGCGATTTGGATCGCTCCTCTCATTCCACAACTTTGCTACAATCCGCGTATCCAATCGCACAATCCTACCATGCCTACCAGAGGCTTCGGGCAACCCCAACCTACTAAAACCGATAAGCTGATTGAGAGTGTAGTACACTATTGCCACAAGCGCCACCCAGAAGCGCTTGACCAAATCTTTGACAATTCGCCTGTAGAGTTAAATAAAAAACTGCTAGCAGGTACTGTAGCAGCACTATCTGGTGATATGGATACTCTAGCTTGGTTTTGTGGTTACATGGCATCGGCTATCAATCGCAGTGAGGACAACCAAAAGCCGCACCCCATCACGCTACTATCCAAACTTCTCATCAAACACCAGATGCAGCCGTTTAGCGATTTCATGCCCTACCCTGGTTGTCGGTTGGTCATACTCAACACAGAGAAGTTTGAAGCGTTGCCTCATTCACTGCAAGCCGTGGTGCAATCTTACTTTGATGTAATGGAAAACTCCCCTGAGCAGATGCGGCGGGTTAATGATGCGCTTCTAGAAGAGTTGGTGGTGGCGGTGCAAGAGTAGGGGCGATCGCAGTTCTTTACAGACATGATTCGTTGTGCCGCGATCGCACTTATCCAGCAGTCAGTCCACTCGTGGGTGGCAATAGTTAAAAAACAAGGTTGCTTCGCATTGTTTGCCCTGCCGCACCGCAGAGCTTCTGCGTCAGGATCTCCCCCCCCGCCCCAAGGGGAGCGCTCAATCGCCGCTGAGGCTACCCCGGCTTTTTCATTATGGCTACGGGGGTCAAGGGCTTCGCAAGTGGTGGAAATAAGGTTGCTTCGCATTTTTTATCTGGGGACACCCCAGACCCCGATCCACCACCCTTGACCCCCTCCGCTTGAAAAAAATAGCCGGGGTGTTTCCTGGTTGGTTCTTTCGTTGGGAGTTTGTCTCGTGTTTGTTGTTCGTTCTTCTTTTGTTGGTTGTCCCGCTCCTTTGGCGGCTGAGGTGGTTTCTGTTGCTCAGTCGTTTGGTGTTGGTGTTGCGGCGGTTCGTCCGTCTGGCCGTTCGTTCTCTGGTTGGGTTTGTGTTTGCTCGTTCGGTTCTTTTGCGGCGGCGCGTGAGTTTGCTCGTGCTGTTGGTGTTCGGTTCTTTGGGGAGTCGGATACTTACTTTGCGGTTCGTGCGGTTGGTCGGCGGTGGCGGGTTTCGGTTCCGTGCTTGTCTCCTGCTGTGGTTGTGCGGGTGTGGCGCGGTCGTCCTCGGTTCGGTCGTTTCCGTCTAGTTGTTGCTGGCTAGTTCGTTGGGCCTGCGGGCCCTTTTTTTGGGGTAACAGCAAAGGAACAAGCGATCGCCCTAGTTTCCCCCAGAACTGAAGCAAAGCAACAGTCAGCAGCAGTAAGGAAAGCGATCGCATTACTGTTCGGTTCTGCCAATACCCAAGCTAAGGAATTGCTGACGAACGTCGTCATCTTGCTCAATACCTAAATGGACTGCGAGCAGTTGCAGAAATACTTGGAAATATCGGACTCTCAGGTGTTTGGGGAGATGTCGGGAAATAGAAGTTTACTTATTATTAATAACAGGCGTTTCCTCACAATTTCCTCATATTTGATCTATATAGATAGCTTATCAACAACTTTTAGATATGGATCATTCTGCTGTGATAGTAGAGGAAATCGAAGATGTCCTGTACCATATTCTTTAAATTTAGGAACTGAATGTCTCTGTGAAGGTCAGGGAATTGGAAATATTTGCGAATAATTTAGAAAAATAATTTAATATTAATGATGCTAACTCAACGAAATTTTTTAGTAATAAAGCTAACCTTAATAATCAACATATTTCTTGTTTGTAGCTTAGTAAATGCACAAACAATCCAAGATTTTTATAATTTACTTCCTGCTTATAAAAAAGCTAGCGAAAAATTAACTATAGCTAGACTAAGTCAAATTCCTTCAGAAATAGCTTATTGGGAAGAACAGTACAAATTTTATAAAAAACGAGTAGAAAATATTATTGATAAATATGAGCAAGCTGCAATGAGTAATCCTCAAGCTTACTGTTTAACTGCTCTAGAATTGTATGACAAATATTTTCAAGTAGATCAAGCGTACGTAGAGGACGAACTACCTGATGATTATATATTCCGTTCTGGAAATCTTAGCACGTATTGTGCAAGATTTGACATATACTACAAGCGTCCTGAGCCAAGAATGTAACTATTTAGGATCATTGTGGTTGGGTAACAGGCTTATATTGCTATAACTTGAGTGTCAATCGCCCCATAGCCCCATAGTAGTACTTTTGTACCTGCTATTGCTTACCTGTTACTTACTGCCATTTTCTAAAGTTTTGTAAAAATTTGCACTTGTGTAGCTTTTGTAGTACGGATGCAAGCTTAGGTTTTGCGTCTGAATGTAGCACGTTTTTGCACCGCCGGAGAGCTTAACAATTACAAGAGCAATTACAAAAGCGATCACGGGGGGCAGCCAAAAATGCAACTTTCCCTGAGCCAGCCCGACGAGCTAGACACAGCAAAGAAAAAAAACTGCTGCGGCAACGCGGCGGTTACGTGTGCTGGCCTAGCTCGTCGCCTAGTTGCATTTTTGGCTGCTCAAGAGTAATCAGTCATTAGTCATTCGTCATTAGTCATTAGTCAACAGTTGCTAGCTGCTGCGATCGCAGTGGTTGCCGTTTGAGCCTAAGAGCTTTTAGCCATCCAATATTATAGCGCGTACACATGCTATAATGAGTATATATTTATCCTTATACAGTCATGCTTTCAGCCATTTTCACCCCCTACACCTGCTTTGGTTTCTCCGGTTCTCGTCGTTGGGCCCAGTCTCCCGCGCCGTTGTCTGCTGCTGCTGCGGCTGTTCCGTCCGGTTCCCGCGTGTTGGTGGGGTGCGCTGCTGGTGTCGATGCGTTTTTCCGGTTGGCCTTTCCGGCGGCCGAGGTTTTCAGTGTTGCGTCGGGTCAGTGGGGTGTTGGTCGTGGTGCGTTTGCGGCTCGGTCTGTGGCCTGCGTCCGTGCCGTCGCTGCTGGTGGCGGCCTGTGGGTGTCTTTCCCGTCTAGTCCTTGTCCGGTTGGTCTTGTTCCGTCGTCTTCTGGGTCGCGCTGTTTTTCCGGCTCTGGGTCTGGCTCCTGGGCTTCCCTTGCTTTTGCTCTTGGGTCTGGCCTGCCTTGCGTCGTGTTTTTGGGGTCGTTGCCTGTTCCCCCAGCGTGGGGCCTGTTCCCTGTTCCTGGTCTGCCTGGTTGGTTTGGTTGTGCGGCTGTGGTTGGCCAACCTGTTCCAGTTCAGCTGTCTCTGTTTTAGTTGTTGGGGCGGCCAACTGTTGCCGCTCTATTTTTTCTGCGATCGCTTCCCTGCAAAAATCCCTATATTCATCCCCAGCAATATCTTTTAATTGCTGCAACATCGACGGCGTGATCCGAATTGTCAAGGCTTCGGATCGTTTCTCTTCATTGCCGTAGTCAAATTTAAATTTTGTCCCAAATTCCGGGTTGCCCCCCGGTCGTCCTCGACCCACTTTTTTAGCCCTCAATCTGCACTCATATTCTAGCCCGTGTACACGCTATTTTCTTAAAGATTCTATAAACGTAGGTTATTATAGCGCGTGTACGCACTATAATATAATAGTACACAACAAAAGGTATCCGACCAATGACACCTGACAAAAGTTTTTCAGCTTCAATCTTTATCCCCGAACTCAACGACTATGTAGAAATTGTTGGGGGAAAATGCGAATTAATTGACGGTAAGCAATATTTACGGATTATCTGTGAAGACTCTAAAGGTAATGAAGTCTTGTTAAACCCTTCAGATTTAGAAACCTACTTTAAACGATTTGTTGTCCCGTTCTAATTAATATCTGCGATCTGCCCTTTGGGCAGATCGCTCTCTCTTCATTTCCTCTAAGAAAAAGGTATCCGACCAATGCAGTTAATTTTTGAATCAGAAACAGATGCTTTGTCTGTAGCAGAGCAGCTTTACAATGTTGAGCGAGTAGGTAACATTTTAATTACTGATAGCATTGATTTTGCAGCTTTAGAATTAGCCGCTAGTTTGGCTCAGGTAAATTTTCCTGCTTTTAGCTTTCCAATTGTCAGTAACTTAAAATGTCGATTGCCATTCCCACGCCACCAAAGGGAATGCACTGATGAAAACACCCCTAAAATTTATGTGGCTTGCTTATCTGCTTATAACGCTGGTCATGTATGGAAGTATTTAGGAGCTAGTAACCAACGCCAGTATGAACACTGCTGGATGAATCGTAGAGATGCAGCAGTGGCAGAGCAGCGAGGGCGACAATGGGAATTTGACCCTGAACCAGAGCCAGAGTTAGCTGATTGGTAAGAAGACTGGCCGCCAGCCCACAGCCATAAGCGAGGGCATTAACCGGGGCAGGTATCCGACCAAAGATCATCACCCCGGTTGCCTTACGGCATTTTCATCATACAGCTTTTACAAAAAAGCGATCGCTCTTCTTTGGAAACATACTGAGATATCAATTTTGTGTATGCCACCACTAGGTCTTTTAAGCTTCCTCTAAATCTTAATTATTTCTGAGTCTGTTTGTACCATTTTTTGAGAATTTCAAACTCTGACTTATTTATCAATCGACCGTAATATTCTTGAAATTCTTGGTCAAAAGCTCTAACATTTGGGAGTTCTTCAAGAAGTCTTCTCACAGTAGGATATTGCTTGGCAGTCTCTAAATCTTTTTCAATTTTTATAGAAGCATCTGCATCTTCTATCGAACATTGTTTCTGTAGATTATAAATTGCTCTTTTAAATTCATAGAAATAAAACTCAGGTCTGTATTTATTGAGTTCATTTCGGATTTGAATAGCCTCATTAATTAGTTCTATTGCCTTTCCATAATCAGGTGGTTCTTTATAAGCGTAGCCATAAGCTAAGTAAACTCTGCTGCGAAAATATTCTTTTTTACCGTCTTTCCCATCACTGTCTATGATAGCTTCAAATATTGGAATTGTTTTTTCTATTTCTTTAAGTTTATTTCTTCTAAAGTTTTCTACTAAAAAATCTTTGGCTTCAAAGAAAATATTATCTTGTGTGAGTTCAGAAGCGTTTATGATGCCAGTTTTTAAATTCTCAATTTCTTCATTTTTTGTAGTGCCAATATCCAAATGTCTTTTGATATCATTCATTATTTTCCTAGCACTTATAATTTCTGTTTCAAAGTTATTAAGTTCTTTAATTTTACTTTCTAATTGAGATATTTCTAAATATTTTGGTTTGATTGATTCATCTATTTCGTTTTTAACATTTTCCATATCCCGATTTGTTTTTTTTCTAAGACTGTCGATATCCAGCTTAATTTCTTCTTCTATTTTTCTTGATAATTCTCTTAAGATGGTTTTTCTTAGAAGCCAAATAATTATCCCAGCTAAGACGGGGCTGAAAGTTATAAAGCCTAATGCAATTCCTAATCCACCAAAAAGTAAACCAATCCATCCTATGTGATTGTAATAAGTTTCAGATATAGCTTTCTCTCTTGCTTCTAAAGCAGTGACCTTTTCTTTTAGTTCTGTGAGCTGCCTTTCTGTATCTTTTAACTCATCGTTTGGCGAAATTCCTAATTTTGGTTGCTTTTGTACATCTTGGGGATTTGGTGTAAGCTTTGGATTGGGTTGAGGACTGGTCTGGGCTAGTGCCACGTTAGTATAAAGAAGCAAAGCAATAGTTGCTATAGTAACAACTCCTCTTCTTTGTTTCATTTTTGGAGATGCTAGCTTTTGATAACATGTTGTATCATTCATGATATCAGTAAAAGCTGAACCCATATTTCTTTAGATAATCTACGTAAAAATTATTTTTCAGCTTTTCAACACATTAAGCTCCACATCTTCCAAACAATCGCTTTCTTAGTAAATTTTGAATCAAAATATCATAGCTAAAGCAAGTCTAACCATTTTTTAATAGCATAAAGTTACAAATATTCAGCAGTGCTATTTGTAACTTTATGCGATCGCCCCCACAACCAACTAAACTACTTTACCCAATGCTGTCTCAAGGCGGCTTGTGAATTTCGAGGCGCGATCGCTTTGGCTTGAGTAAAATGCAGTGGGTTTTTGGGGAGTTATGCGATCGCACTTGTGACTCAAACTCTGGGTATTGTAGGCTGGGCAACCGTTCGGCTTTGACACCTACCAGGCTACCCAAACCAGTTTGATTTTCGGATGCCGTCACCGACATCACAGGAAGAGGCTGGACTCTTCGGTTGCACCCTCGACAGATTCCCACCTGCCGACTCTCGCGGTGAAGAGACCTCCCGACAGCACAGACAACACGAAAACCAATATTGTTGTTGATGTTGTCGCGCTCCGCCCTATTGTTGTTGTTGCGGGACGCGGAACGGCAGTTTTTAGGATTGAGGATCCAAGAACCGCCCCGCAGCACGGCATTTCCTTGTTTTTGAGATAGATTATTATTCTCATTGTCAAACCAAGGACTGCCATCTGTTGGCGCACCTTCATAGTTATTGTGCCAATCGTCCAGACACCATTCCCACACGTTCCCGTGCATATCGTATAACCCAAAAGCGTTAGCTACTCCAAAGCTTCCTACTTCTGTTGTTTCTTCTCGATATGTTCCCTTTACTCCATTGCCATAAGTGTAGTTAGCGTCATAGTTAGCCAGTTCTGATGTAATCGTCTCACCAAAGTGAAATGGTGTGGTAGTTCCGGCACGACAAGCATATTCCCATTCGGCTTCACTTGGGAGGCGGTACTGTCTTTTTGTATGAGATGATAAGCGATCGCAAAATTCAACCGCATCATACCAGGAAACTGACTCAACGGGGCGATTTTCTCCTTTAAATGTAGATGGATTAGGGTTGAGTTCGCGGTTAACTTGTGGGAGAGAGGCTACTGCTTGCCACTGTGCTTGCGTTACGGGATATTTGCCTAAAAAGAAAGGGCTAATGGTTACTTGGTGTTGAGGGCGTTCATTAGCACTGCTATCTTTCTCATTTATGGGAGCGCCCATCATAAATTGGCCGCCAGGAATCTGTACCATTTCTAGCTGTATTCCATTCCCTAATTCTTCAATAAAATAGTGAGATTGCTGACAACGACGCTGGATTATCTCTGTTTTTCGTCTGAACAAACCTGATTCTTTTTTTTCAATAGTGGCCACTTCAAATTCAAAAGGTAGCAGATTAATAAATGGCTCATCTTCAAAGGTGACGGTTGCGACTTCAAATGCAAACACCTCGAATGAAGGAAAATCAATAACTTCTATTAATGGGCTTAGTCCTACAGGCCCAAACTTGCGCTCTATTTCCTGCACAAATCCCGAATAACGTCCACCTTTGCGCTTCAGTACTTCCGCAGTTACAGTTGCAAAGGGACGGTTAAGCTCAACTGTTGCTTCATCGTCATTTTGAATCCAAATTTTGAGGTCAGCGATAAATTCTTCTAGGGATTTTTGGAATTTCTTTTCAATATAATTAGATAAAACTCTGACAGTATCTGGAACTGGGGCTGATTCCAACAACAAAGAACGAATTTTGGCATCAAGGAAATGATATTCGACTTCATCAGGTTTTTGTCCGATTTGGGGTGTTTCCTTGGGCTTTAAAATCCCTCCCAGCAAAACTTCTGCTATATTCACTTGCCTAGATTTAGGCAACAGAGTTTCTTGAATTAACCGAATTACAGGTAAGCTGATGGTGGGGGAGGCTGCTAGTAATGCAGCTAAACGTCTCGCCATCGGAGAGGATGCAACTCGAAATCGCTGTAACTGTTGTTCTGGCTCGACTGATGTTGATAGTATTATTGGGGGTTGATAATCTAGCCGGAAAATGTATCCTGGCACAATGACATTGCCTCTACCAGCCACCATTTGACTCCAAGTGAAAATCATCGCTGGTTCTAAACAAAAGACAGGTACTTTCACCTCGGTCTTTTGGGCATTTGCTGCTGTATCTTCTATCGTTAAGCGACGAATTAACGACAGTTGCTGATTAGATACCCCAGGTGATGCTGCATAAAAGTGAGCCATCGCAGCTTGTTTTAAGGCAGTTCTCACCCATAACCACTCTGGCAGCATTTGTAAAATTGCTGTGGGGTTCTCATCTGCCCAAAGTTTGAGAGTTGGTAATACTTTTCCTGTCTGCCAAATAGTAGCAACGCAGTCTGTAATCAACAATATTAATCGCCTACCACTGGGGTCAATTAATTCTTGAGGGGAACGCAATTTGTTTGTTACCGTTGTCCCAAAACCAGGACGAATCCCTACTTTACCCTCTTCATTAGTCAATAATCCCCAAGTCCGCACATCCCGAAATGCGCCGTAGTTCCGCAGCAGTTTCTGTAGTTCTAAAACTGTTGGTTGCCACATCAACATCGAGGTGCTTTCGTCTACTACCAATGCTAAATCTAACCAAGGCTCTAAAACAGGTTGAGTTACAGCCTGCCAAATGCGTTCTTCTGCAATTTTTTGCGCGGTTTTATTTTCGTCTAGGGTAGCATCGTATTTTGATCGAACTCGTTGAATTAGAGGACGCAGAGAACGAGCAAGTTCGAGGGGATTGCGAATAGAAGCTGGATTGGGTACTTTAAAGGGTAATGTTTTTAACTCAGTCCCATCTGGGGAAGTAGATTGAGATTCTCTATGAAACAACCCTGCTTGTGGAATGGGTGGAGAATCATTATTTGACTGCTGTGTGTTGATGACTGAAATATTTTCTGACTCTACAGGATTATCGACAACTTTACGCTTTGGAGGTGGGGATAGATCTGGAGAAGATAGTATGTCGCAAGTAAACTGTTGTCTAATTAATGTCAGCCAACAGATGTCTGCAATCTCCTCTGCTGTGAGATTGAATTCTTGTTCTAAGGTAGTAATTAATGATTCAATCATTAACCACTAACCCCACGAGTTAGGGAATTAAAAAGCAGTTCTTTCAAGCTTTTTTGGTCAGCATTTTGGGTTAACAGGTAAATAGTATTCAAAAGTTGGTCGGTTGCTAAATTTCCTTCTTCCGTCTCATTTTTATCTACAAATTCCTTAACAATAGCTTGGAACTGTTCAACTGCTGGTGCTCCCAAATGTGATTTTACGATCTCTTGTAAATCTGCTTGAGTTGGTTGTGGCATTTGCACCTGTAAGCAACGCCGGAGAAAAGCTGGAGGAAAGTCACGTTCTCCATTACTGGTCATAATAATTAAAGGAAAAGCTTGACATTGCACCTTTCCCTCATAAATATTTACATCTAAGTCATCATCAGACTGTACAACCTGCACCTTGTTGTTTTGTTGCTCTTGATTGCGCTGTTTGGCTAGGCGTTCAAGTTCACGAATTGAATATTTACCTTCTTCCAATAAATTGAGTAAATCATTGGGGAGATTGATATCGCTTTTGTCAATTTCATCAATTAATAATACCCGTGGAAATTGAGAAGGTAAAAAGGCTGTTCCCAAGGGGCCAAGTTGGATATACTGCCCAATATTACGATAGCTGGGATTTTGAGCTTCTGGATCGGTTTGGCTGAGTTGGGCATCTTGTAAGCGAGCGATCGCATCATATTGATACAATCCTTCTTGTAGTGTGGAGCGAGTGGTAATCGGCCAAAGTAAAACAGGGCCTAGTTCCAGTTCGTAGGCGATCGCATAAGCTAAAGTAGTTTTTCCAGATCCTGGTTTACCAGTCACCAATAGCGGCCTGCGTAAGTAAAGCGCAGCATTTACTGCATCTACAACTTCACTTTGATTCTGACGAATTCTAAAATTTTTGCCTCTTTCAATATCCCGTTCTTTACCTTTAGCAATTTTCTTTAATTCCTCCCAGTATTCTCCTTTTTGCACAAGAAGTGGTTCCTGTTGAGAAAATCTAGAGAATTTGCGCCAACTGGGTGCTTCAACTCGCAGTAATTTTTGAATCCCATCATGTGCATCATGTGGCTGTGGCTCTCGGTTTCCGTGAAAAATTTTCCAGTCACTCATTTAATCCCTCACCCACTTTACTCACTTACACTTAAAGGAATAGCTTCTGGCAAAGGAATTTCGTCCCAACGATCTGATTCATACAAAATTCCTAAATGATATCCTAAGAATTGCTGAGGGTCATCTTCATCCTTTATTTCATATCGTTTTTGTTGAATTGCATTCAGTAATGACTCTGTATTTTGAAAAGATTTGAAATTCAAAAGGTTATCTAATTCAGAAACAACATCTACTTCTGGAATTTTACTGCACCTTGTCCAAAGAACCAAAGGGATGCCTTGTAACACTATTTCACGAAATAAACTTTTGCGTATTTTCTCAGATTCTGGTAACGCACAGGGTAATTTTAGAGCTATTTTGTTTTGTAGCCGAGAAGGTAATTTTTTACAGTCACAGACTTCTTGCCAACTTTCAATATAATTTTCTTGCTGAGTATGACTTTCCTGAAGTAGAGTTTTAATTCTAGTCCAGCATTCTAGTAAACGATTCCATAACGAAAAATCTGTAATACGCTCGTAGGAGCGAACTACCATTTTATAAAACGCACCCATAGGCAGCATTTGTAATTTCAGTATTTTCAAATTTTCTATATCTTCATGTAAATATGCTAAAGGTAGGAAAAACTCTAATGTCAAGCTATGAGTTTTATAACCTAGTTTTTTTTGTTTGATTTTCAGTATATTTTCACTTTCTTGAATAAAATCGACAATTGCTTGTGGAGCTTTTCGATGAGCAGTTTTCTTTAAAGAAACTATAATGCCTTTTTGAGATTGTTCATTATGTAAATCAATGGGAATGATAGTGGTTTGGGGTAACTCAAGATAAGCATTTAAACAAAATTTATCTAGCTCACTGGCTGGAGCAAACGTAATTATCAAGTAAGCTTCAAGATTAGTATTAGTTGGAACGACATGGTTGCATCTCGGTATGCTAAAGTTATGTTTTTCTTTAATTTCATCCATCCATTTAATTAACTCCTGTTTAATTTGCTCATTTCTAATTTCCTCATTTCTAATTTCCTCATGCAAGTTATGAACAAATATTAAAATTGATGGATAACCTTCTTTTTTAGGGTAAGAAATTATCAATAATTTAAAAATAAAAAATATTTTTAATTTTAAATATAAATTACTATCTTTTAAATCTTGCAATATTGGGTAATTACTATCTTGCATTCCATCTGGTAAAGCTTGACATAAACATGAAATTATCAAGTCTATATCTGTAATTTGTTCTATGATAGGTATTAATCTATAACACAAATCTGGTTTTATTAAAGACTCATCACAAGTTAATAAATTATTAAGATGGTTGTTGAAGAAGCGTCTTAGTTCAAAATTACGATTATTTTGCTTTAAAGCTCCTATTAGTAAATCTTCTAACCTATTTTGCTCTTCTGCCCATTCAATCAGATTAAATAATAATTTTTCTTGTGTGTCCCCAGATGCAATTTCATTTAAACGTTCATCTAATTGGTCTGATAGCATCATTTTCAAATCTGTCTCTTCAGGAAATGCTTTTATTAACGCTTCTCTAAATTCCTTTTTCTCTCGTCCAATCAGATTCATAATATTTAAACAAAAGTATTTAAGACTATTCCTTTGGAGTGATTAAAGCAACAATTAATGTATACAACAGCAGTAGTAAAGAACCATAGACAGGGCGATAAAATGGAAATGAAGAAAAAGGTTCACCCAAAGCAATAACCCAAACAATGAAAGCTCCAGTAGATATAATTGCCTGAGTCTTTGCTGGAGTTTTGTCTTTCTCTCTAGTCATTCTTAACGTCCAAATTGGCGTGAGAGTAACACCAATTACAAAGGCAATCCAGAAAAGTGTATTTTGAGGTACATCCGCAGCACCTTGAATTAAACCACTAGCAGCAACCCAGGCTCCAACAATATCACTGGGAATATACTTAATTAGCTTATCAGTATAAGTATCAATTTTTGTTTCTGAGCTAGTGCCTTGATACTGCTTAGTAACAATCCTGCGTCCCATCCAACCCTCTTTTTCTGGAATAGTCAGTTAATGGTATACTACAACTATACTCAGGGATTTTACGGCTTTTTAGCGTAAATTTGTAGGCAGATAAATTTCTTCAAGCCAAAATCTCTTGAGCATCTTGATAAATAGCGTTGAGGAGAATACCTTCGCAAGCAACGCCAAAAGCTTTTGACTTCATGGCATGATGGAGGGCGATAACTTGCCAGTCTTCATTAAAACAAGGCGACCCACTAGATCCACCAAAGGTTTTGCTTACATACTGAATTAACCCGTTTTGCTCATCAATTAAAGTTACTCCATTGCGACTTAACGCCAGCTGCATTGTTTTTCCTTGTGGATGCTGCAAGATGCTAATTCCCGATTTCAGAGTAGGTAACTGAGCATAACTCAAATCAACTGAACGCACTTGCGAACTCTGAAGAATTGCAGTTTCGACTCGCAATAATACATAATCTAGTTTATGTGTGGAGCTAAATTTAACAATTGGATTAGTGGATAACTGGAAAGTTTTTCCTACTGTTTCTCCAGTGACTTCTGAACTAAAATAACCAAAACGCAGAACAATATCATTTAAATTAGTATTTAAATCGACGCGATCGCACTCAGTTAAAACATGATAATTTGTTAATAAAATGTCTGGTTTTACTAAAAAACCAGTTCCTAAAGCTTTTCCGTTAGAACGCTCAATTCGACAGACTGAAGCAGCTTGCTCGATTCCTCGTCTCAGAAAAGTTAAATCCCAAAGCTCTGGCTCTGGTTGCCAGAAAGATTGCAGTTCTAATTGATTTTCTGGCCCTCGCCAAACAAAATTAGGCCCTTCTTCAAAAGTAGGTAGTTGTTGGTTGTCCGCCAGCACAACTCCTAATGATTGTATAAACCTGCGGAAATCTTCATTTCTCGGATTCCTTCGATAGGCAGCACTGATGAGTTCTTCCAAACGCCCCTGCTCATCTGCCCAGTCTATTAGGTTAAATACAATGTCCGTATAAGTTTCGCCACCTACGACATTGTTCAATCGAATATCCAACTCATCGGAGAGCATAATTTTCAGCTTAGATTTGTCACGATAAGCACTCATTATTGCTTCTCGCAACTGCTGACGTTGGCTTTTATTTAGCTTCATAGGTTAAGGCGATCGCGTACTGACCATTTCAGACAAGCTTAATATTAGAACTAATTCGTTACTAATCTGTTAAGCAAATTTTAAAAAAGCCAACCCTTTAATGAACAAGGGTTACATCAAAATTTACTTGCTTCGATAAGATTAGAGGATACTGAAGAATCCAATTTTATGTCCCTTTCTAAGGACAAAAAATTGTTATTTGCGATTCCTCTTTCTGTAATCCCAAGGCTTCTGATAATTTCCTTCCCATACATCCAGCTTTTTGAATTGGGCGATCGCACACCTGCTGATAATCAATCCTAATTACCGCCCTCTGTTCTTATATCTCGCGCCTCTGGAGTTTGTTGGTTAGTCATGGTCAGTACCTAAGTCACGGCTAATAGGTTTTACGCCTTCTAAACAATTTCGCTCTCAGTCAATTTTGAATTAAGGAATCAACGCTTCTTGAATAATTTTTCTGATTGGTTTCCAGGCGATTTCACCTGTGAAATGGTCAGTCCAATCTAAAGGCTTTTCATAAAAACTATACTCAAGTTCCCTTACTGTTTTTCCAATCTTCCAACGCCCCAATCACAAAACTAGCGGCGGGATGGTTGAGGAATTGCTCGAATGCAGAGACACCACCTGCTTTTAAAGCGCTAAGTATTCGTGCGGCTAAAGTTGGGTTACTGTCGATTTGGCTGATGGTTTCTGTAGCGATCGCCATCTTGCCTAAAGTATCTACATTATTACTACTTAGTGTTAAACCATACCTGTACAAAATTAACTAAAGCAAAAATTTTGACAGTATTAGGTAAGCCTGCTGTTAGCAGTCAACTACCTTTATTATGACGTTGTTGCTTTCTAAATTCCCACGGGGGGATACTTGACGAGTCCCCCCATATTCCTAAGCGTTTAGACTTTCCTATTTCCTCAGCTAGCTTGAAAGCTTCCTTGTTAGGACATTTATCAACAAAAGCCGGATAGACTCTAGCCATTCCACTTTTAAGCATCTCTTCCTGGAAGCTAACCTCAACGTCACCCTTGCCAGATGCCATCACCTCGGCGACAGTTCGCCCATATCTGTCAGTTTCCACGGGGATAATAATTACTTGATTTTTAGCAGTCGCTACGAGCGATCGCAACTTTTCACGTGCCTCATTACCAAACGGTTGCCCTGGCTTGCCAGATTTTGCTGTCTCTGGTGCATCTATCCCACAGAACCGGATTTTTGTAGTTTCACTCCCACGCTTTACGGTGATGGTGTCGCCATCTGCAACACTTACCACCGTCCACTGTTCAGACAGCGCAATTGCGCGGGGTGATGTAGAGTCCGCAGCTGCTTCTATAAGTGATTTAGTTTTGGGGGAATGTGCCGCAGCAAGGGCGATGACTGCTATAGAGGCAAGTAAGAAGACTGGGCTATTCAAGAGCTTTTTGAGCATTGATTATGAGGGTTGTGATATTTAATATCAGTTTGCCCAGTAATTTTGATTTTCTAACTTTCCTTTCTTTTTCATTGTCTGGCGGACAGTTATTGTATCTCTACCAGACACTTTTTAATACTATTCAATTGTCTGCCGGACAAGGAAATTTGTATTGAGCAGACAATCCTAATTTATTAATAACTATATGCCATACAAATATTTATTAAACTACCTCTATGCCAGACAATAAATTACTTATTTATTCCGATTAAAATTCATACTCTTTTTACAAATTATCAGCATTTTTTCTAATTATAACAACGGTAATATAGTTGATTAAAAAGCTTATTATTCAGTGAGCGTACTGTTTTAAAAACACACAATCATAGACAAATATATTGTAAATAGAAAGAGAAATATTTACTCTCATATTGGTAATTATGAAAAAAATTCAACTAATTAAATCAGGACTAATCGCTACTGCAATCGGTGCATTGACTGCTCCATTGAGTGCTTTGGCTATTCCCTATCAAAGCGCTACTGTATATAAGGCGATGGATGGAAGTAATCAGGTAGTAGTATTTTCTGCAACTCCTGGAAGCAAAATCAGCGTAAATTTGGGTAGTTCCGATAAGCCAACAGCACGTTTAGCTGGTTCTTGCGGTGAAGTACGAATTTCTCCCCCTTCGTCAGGCGATTTTACAGGGCTAAAGGTAGATGGAATGAGCATTAATGCATCTACTCTCCCAAGCCAGACCTTACCTAGCTGTGTCAACGGCTCATTTTCAGAAGCCCGGACTAAGCTGTTAAGCAGCTTACTTGTATAATATGAGATTAAGTAAATAAGCTATTGCCAGCCAGATATGCCAGCAAAAAATCATCTTTCTTTAGAACAGAGGGAACGACTACTAAAAACATTAAAAGAGCATAAAAATCCTTATGTAAGAGAAAAGATTTTAATCTTATTGTTAATGAATGATGGTAAAACTTACCAAGAGATTAGTGATTTTTTAGATATTGCATATCCAACAGTAGCTTACTGGGCAGTTCACGGCGATCCAGATAATCTAGAAAGTTTTTTAGATGGAAGAAGAGAAGGTAATTTTCGTAAAGCTACCAAAGAATATGAAAATTTGTTATTAGAAATAATTGAAAAAGAACCAGCAGAATATGGATATGAATTTGGAAGATGGACAGCAGCTAGATTAGCGACTTATCTCGAATCAGCAACAGGAATTAAGTTAAGTGGGTCTCAAGTCAGGAGAATATTAGAGCGAAAAAAGTACGTTTACCTCTGGGCAAAGTATAGCCTAGAGGACAAACAGAATCCTGAAAAACGTAAGGCATTTAAAGAAAAACTATCTGAATATTTAAGAATAACCAAAGAAACGCCAGAGCGTTTACAGGTATGGTTTTGGGATGAATGCGGATTTAGTTTAAGAGTAATAATAAGAAAAAATTGGGGTAAGAAAGGTAGAAGAAAAAAAGTCAGAGGAGAAAGGAGAAAAGGAAGAGTAAATATTATGGGAGGTTTACGTTATCATGACAAGAAGAGAATAAACTTTGTGATTAAAAAAGGAAATGCAGATGTGTTTTATGAACAGATTAAATCCCTGAATAATTTTCTGGTACAAGAATGGCTAGAGTCAGGAAAAGCAATAGAAGAATTTAAAAATAGCTCTGCAAAAATAGTAATTATATTAGATAATGCTAGCTTTCATAAAAGGAAAGATATTTTAGATAAAATTGAATCAGAGATGCCAAACATTATCCTAGAATTCTTGCCAGAATATAGCCCAGATTATAATTTGATTGAATTAGTTTGGCATTCAGCAAAAGAATATATAGCTCATAGATTATTCGAGTCTGTATCACAGCTAGAAGAATTGTTAAATAAATTGCTAAATGAAGGTGGTCTTATTATTAAATGGGAGCGCAAAATTAAAAATAAAGGTAATGCAGTTTATTAAATTTAGCTGCGTAGCAGCTTACTTCTTTGCAGTTCTGCAATTTTTACCTGCAAATCAGATATTGCGATCGCTCTTGCTTGCGCTTGGTCATTCCCGCCTTGAACTCCTTGAAAAAGTGGGATTCCAATTACTCGGAGCAATCCATTAATAATCCCAACATCACCACGCAATACAGCAGCAATATTATCAATTAGTCCCATCCCTGGTGATTGTTTCTGCCCTGGCTGGGTTTCTGGCCCTAGTAAATATTGCAGTGCTGGAGTGAGAATGGAAAGTTTAATTGAGCGCTGATTTCGTGATTTGGCCTCATCAATCCGGTCATTGGCTTCAGTAATGCGAGTATCAATTTCTTTGAGTAGGGGACTTTGAGCGATCGCTCTATCCTGAAGTTGTTGCAAGCATGTTGCAGATGTTTCCAAACACGGAAGCCCACCCTTGAGAATCCGCCACATATCCTCATTAAATTCTTTTTGAATAATGGCATCGATGGAAGGCTTATTAAATGGATTTTGCTCTGGCTTTGGCAGTTCACTATCAGCATCAGTATCTACTTGCTGGGCTTCTTCTGGTGATAAATTCTCCTGTGTTTGCTCCTCCTGAAGTTGTTCTTCTGTTGTCGTTTCCTCTGGAGTTTGTTCTACTTCCTGATTTGGTTGTGGCTGTACTGGTTTAGTTGGGGGTGGGGTTTGCGCCATCACTGGGATCGCTCCCAGCACCAGATTTAGGATTAGAGCTAATTGTAATAGTGGTTGTGTATTTGCCATTTACACCAGTCCAGGGTTTAACCCTTCTGATGTAACCTGTCTTTGGACTCCTCACAATGGGAATTTGACTGATTTTATCTTCAACCGATGAGAGTGATATTTGCAGTTGGGCTAGCTGATAGTCTCTATCCCGAATCTGTTGGGCATAATCCTGCATTTGTCGAGTGTAGGCAAGATTAGACTGGTTTTGCTGTTCTACACGCTGCGCGGCATTGAGGGAAGCTTGATACTCCACTAGCTTGCGATTATTTCTTGCAGTTTCCAGCCTAGACTGTGCCATCTGTAAATCTGATTGGGCAATCTGCACAGCTATCTGTAGGTTTTGTAGTTCTTGTTGGGATGCGATCGCACTTGCGTTGAGTTTCGCCCGTGCTTGGTCTAACCCACTGCGGGACTGTTCCATCTCGGAATTAAGTTGTTTGAGCTTGGCTTCTTCGTGCCGCAGTACAGACGGCTCAAGTTTCATATCTTGCATCGAGCGTAGTAATTCTTCCTGTTCCTGTAATTTTTCAGATGTAATGTTGAGTGCTGATTCTGCCTTTTCTCCTTCTGCTCTAACTTCGGGATTATCGCTATTTAGTAGCTTTGTGCGACTTTCCAAAATACTTTGAGCTTGTTGGAGCTTTAATTTTGCTTGAGCAATGGCTGATTCTTCCTCTAGGAAATTGGCACTTGGGAGTGCTGCTAGTTGCGGTGGTGCTTTGGGTTCAAAGGGTTTTGGTATAGATTTTAACTTTAAATTATCAATTTGCAGTTGTAAACTTTGACGCTGTTTATTTAATCGGTTTCGTTCTATAGAGTTATCAGTAATAATGTCACCTTGTTTAATTTCCTGACCAACTTTTACCTTTAAAAATGACGGACTATCAACGGATAGAGTCATTCTTAGAGGACGGTTTTGTTGAAGGACTGAAATGGCAGAATTATCTGTCAATCTATCATCATCTACATCTGAGTAATTTTCTACTTTAGTAGTATTTGTAGGTTCTGATTTACTAGCGTTGGCGCTAGCCTTGTCGCTAGACATCGCTGTTTGATTCTGAGAATAATACTTGATTGCAATCAGTCCTATTATCCCCGCACAGCAATAAGTAATCAGGTTATTCCTACTAAATACGCTCATAGAAAGACTTGATATTACAAACTACTCCTATAGTTCCCACAAGCGCTGGAAAACCTAATAATTGAGTTTTGTCAGTCAACAGCCTAGTGTAAGGGTGTGAGGGTGTAAGGGTGTAGGAAACCCCATAACGCGCATTTAGGGGCTTGAAAAAAGGACGCCTTTTTCCTTGGACTACGTGTCTGGTGAAAAATTTTTCTTTTCCATGTTTAAAAAACAGGGGCTTGGTCAACCAGAGGGCAAAACACGCTTAAAATTGGTTAAAACTTTAGATAATAACAAGCTTATGCAATTTTTAAGGCACGTATGGCAAGATATCCGAAGTGGTCAGAATCTAGATATCTACATTACTGCATCACTTTCTTTAGTAATTGCAATTTTTGGAGTCATCGGAATTGCTAACCAAAGCATTGTGTCTGCTGCTATCCTTGCAGTATTAGCTCTTCTTTTAAGCCACTTGTTAGTTGCGCGAAATCAAAACGAGCAAATACAAGCAACCCTATCAAAACTTGAAATTAATCAGTCATTATCTGCCAGTCAATTGATGACAAATGGTGATGATATCTCTGAAATTATTCAATTATTACGACAATCAAAACAAGCTTATTTCTGGGGAACCACATTCACTACACATATACCTCTTCTACAGCAAGATTTAAAACTAGGCATTGCCTCTGGTTTAGAAGCAAAGTTTCTTCTTGTCCAGCCATCGAGTAATGCGTTGAAAATGGCGGCATTTCGTGGAAAGGATTTGAGTGAAAGTGATCTGAACAATGATTTGCTAAGAAATATTAGACGACTCGATAATATTGCGATTTCTAGCACAGTAGGTAAATTGGAAATTAAAGTTATTGATTATTTAGCACCTTATGTAATGTATGTTTTCGATCCTCATCTATCGTCCGGGCAAATTATTATGCGGCTGTCCACATTGCGTGTTCCAGATACCATGCGCCCTATTATCAAAATCACGCGCAGCCAGGATTTAGAATGGTTCAACTTTTATGTTGAGCAGTTTGAAACAGCATGGCAAATGGCTGTTTCTCCTACATCTTAAGAACAACAACTATTTAAACTCGCTGATAAAACGGCTTGATTTTAGTATGAAATCCATCGTTATCCATTCTAATCAAAGCCTCCAATGGTTGTAGATTAGCAATTAAGTTAACTGCAAATCTAAATCTACGTGCAACTTTGGTAACTTCTACCTGATCTACTCCGAGAACCATCTTTGTTGATGAATTAGCGAGAACAGTATTAGAAATATCTGAATCCATCTGACTAGCAACGATTACTCCTAACCCGAATTTTCGCGCCTCACTGGTAATTTTCTCAAGCGTATGAGATGATTTAATTTCTTTGACCTCATCTAGTAGAGCATAACAGCGTGGAACTCTACCATCAATTTCGCCCATCAATTTATGACTATCAAAAAGCTGCTTTAACAAAGTTTCTGCTGCGATCGCACTGAGTCCAGGCACTTTAGATAATGCAGATAAATCAAATCTGACAATGGGAAAATTCATTGATGGTTGAGGTTTACTAAAAATTCCGTATTTAAAAGTAGCAGCTAGTTTTAACAATAATTTCTGGGAATCCTTACAACCATCTTCAACACGGCTTTGCAGTTCAGTTTCTAAATCAGCAAAGGTAGGAGGTTCTAGAGTCCAAGTTGACTGCTTTTTCTGAAAAATACCTCTATTTTGATAGCAACTTATCAAGGTATTTAAGACTAAACCCTCTTGATTGTCACCCATCTTTAGAGATTTTCTGAGGATAGATGAGACAGCGATCGCTTGTAAATCTGGGCCACCACCTTTGGGATCTAAGTCAAGCACCAAAGGATTTAAACCATGTGGGGACTCAGCATCAAGTGAGTAACAAACTTCTGAAGGCAGCTCTAAGTCACCATGAAAATCTGTAACTACTATTTTGATATCAGGAAATAATGATGGTAATTCATGAGCAAGTGCTTTAAGGGTCTGAGTCTTCCCACTTCCAGAAGTCCCCAGAATAACGGCGTGACCGTTACGAAGTTTAGCAGGATTCCAATATACATTTTCACCTAGCAGAATGCCGCTTGGTGCTGATTCTGTAGCGGTTTTCTTTGTCTGATTAGGTTTGAGGGTTTGGGTTGGCAATGGTTTAGGCATGGGGTATTAGGTATTGGGTATTAGGTCTGTACGTTCGCTCATTTTTGAAGGGAGAGAGGAATTAATGCCTTATGGTTCAAGGAAAAAAACCTAATTCAGAATCCGATCATACTGACACCATGTAATACTTGGGAAAAGCTTTGGGAGATGAACGGTGTATGACATGG
>NZ_JBHFLM010000199.1:0-35576 GCF_041928655.1 Pelatocladus sp. BLCC-F211
CCCCCCCCTCTCTCCCCCCAAAAAATATGCAAGATAAATATCTGCACTCAACACTGAAAGAGCGCAGTCAACAGAATTACCATTACCGCGAAAAAGCTTTATTTAACTTCTGAAAATTACGTTGTTCCGTAACAAATATCAACAAACCACTTGCCTAAGTTTGGTAAATTCTCTTGGGTGAAATTAGTCAAGCGTGAGATTTTATTTTCAATTTCTTGCATGGCTTGTTTAGTTAAACGCACTCCAGTAGCATAAGTTTGAGTTACTAACTTAACAACTGGATGTTTGCCATTCCAGGTCATAGTTTTTGCAAAATTTAATACGGTTTCAACTTCATCTAAGATACTGCCATTCCAATGATTTTCTAATATAGCCCAAGTGCGTTCAATGGGATTATATTTGCTGTGATATGGAGGGTAGTATGCTAAACGTATGTTTAGTTGATTCTCTTGAGCAAATTCAACCATACGTTTCATGAACTGAGTCCGCCGAGAGTTATTCTGTCCTCCATTATCTTGATTAATCAGTATCCCAAATCGTTTAACTTAACACGAATTGTTTCTTCAGTCGGTAATTCTTCATCGCTATAATCAAATTTTTCAATTAATTGATGTCTCACTTGAGCAGCAGACAGGCGTGTGTAGAGCCTTTGGCTTTTAAAACTTGGGTCTATTTGACTTTGCGAATCGACTAACTTTTTTATATCTTCTAAAAGATTTGGTAAAGTTTCTTCTGCTTTTAGGCGACCTCTACCCTGATAGTTATCTACACAAGTGATACCACTATTTAATTCTTTGATTCCTTTACTAATAGTTACCCGATTCCATCCCAACTCTCGCTGTGCTAGAGAGTGTCCTCCGTATCCTAATGCCACAACCGTTTGTGCAATAAATTTACGTTTGGCTGCTCCTGTTAATTGCTGTGCTGTTTCTCTCAATAAGTTTTTCAATGAATCCGTTAACTGTATTGACAACTCTTTCCACCTAAAAATCGAATCATTACTGAATTTACTACAAAAACGGTGAAGGAGAGGCTGCCAATGGCAGCCTCTCCTTTTCCCCCCTCGTAATGATTATCATTCTTATCTGCTGTATATTTTATTTTCTGGAAGTCCCTTAATCGTTATTGGTCATTGGTTTTTTAGGCTGTGTTTGCAGACTTCTATACTTATAAATATTTTGTAACTTTTTTACATAATAAGTGGAGTCTCTAGTATTTTAGCTAGGATCTGGAAAAGGCTGATTCCATGCTTAGACTATAATTTGATACGTTCAGTAAAATCACTACGAAAGTGTAATGACTGATTCAACTGCGACTAAAGCTACATTACAAGTCAACAATCCCAATAGCATCACTACAGCTATTTGCTGGTGTTTAGCTTGGGGAGACAAAAAGCAACCTCAGTTTCCTTTGAGCATGTTACAGCAAATGCGACAGGCTTTGAATGAAGGGAAAGAAGTACCAGAACAAGTGCGTAGGGCTTTGCCCTTGCCTTTGGCATCGCTTGTTGAGCAGGTTCGTCAACTTCAAAACATTGATAAAAACTACTTTCCATCAACCCTTGATGAATTAAAAAGCAAGTATCGTGAATTATGGAACCAAACGACTTGCATTGGCTTAGTTTATGGTGGTGCAACTAAGATTAAGCAATATGTATTTGAAGCATCCAAACTTCCGGATATTCGTGGCGCTTCTGCATTACTCGACAGAATTAACTTAGTTGATTTACCTGCTTTTTTTAGTTGTGAACAAGATCCATATTATTCCCAGTGTCAACTGGCTAAAGATTACTGCAAACAGATTAGAGAAGAGTGGTTAGATAAAGCAGAAAACTTTCCTCAACTTTCACAAGCACTGATTCCAGAGTTAGTTATCTATTCTACAGGTGGTAATATTCTGGCATTTTGTCCAGCTGCTTATGTTAATTATTTAGCTAATGCGATTGAAAAACGTTATACAGAAGAAACTTTGACAGCTAACTCTTGTGCTGTCGGAGAAAAGTTTAAGCTATTAGAAATCCAGTTTGGCTTGTTACCAGATGAAATAAATAATGAAACATTCTGGCTAGATAAATATCTAAATCATCTTGAAAATCCATTAGTTAAAGCTTATTTTGAGCAACCCGACACAAGTTCAGAAAAAGCTTTTAAAGAACGTAAAACATTTAATGAATTAGCTGGGAAGTTAGCAGCAAAATTTAATCAACGGCGGAATGGTAATCAATTGTGGGAACGTGAAAGAAGCTTGCGTTGTTATCCGCCAATGTTTGAAACTCATCCTTACTTGAAGCGAGATGAAGGCGATCGCCGTTCTGCGGTAATGCAAGCGAAAACTTCTCCTGATGATCTAAATCAGGGACTTCCTGGCGATCCGTGGTTTTCAGAAGCAACTGCGCGTAAGCGATTAATAGGACAAATAGCTAAAAGAGACAATGGTTCTAAAAAGTGGTATGCCGAGTTAGCCTGTGTTTGGGAACCTGGTGAAAAAGCTATAGAAAGTTGGGTTGACAAGTTTGAGAAATTTTTACTTGAAACTAAAACACCTCACAGATACTACGGTAAAATCCGTTCAGAAAATATTCATCCCAGCCGAGTGAAAGAGGCTATTTCTGTTAGAGAAATTGCTGATGCTAGTACTCCAAATGGCTTCATTGCTTATATTTATGCTGATGGTAACAACATGGGAGGTTACATCCAGACAGAAATTAAAAATCCATCAGACTATCAAAGCTTTAGCCGAGATATTTTTGATGCAACAGAAAAATCAGTTTATGCAGCTTTAACAAAACATCTTCAACCCCACAAATTAAATTCAAAGTTGCAAGCAGAAAGAAAAAGCACAAAAGAAGTGTGGATTCATCCCTTTGAAATTTTAACTATTGGTGGGGATGACGTGATGTTGATTGTGCCAGCAGATAAAGCTTTGGCTATTGCTCAAACTATTGGTGAAGAGTTTGAAAAACAACTTTTGAATAAAAGAGAGGATTACAAATCAGATAAGACTTATAATCCACAATTGGTACAACGCTATCACGGAGAGAAAACAATTTCTGGTGATAAACAATCTAAATTAAGTATGTCAACTGGAGTATTAATTACTGCTGAAGATACACCAATTTATTATGCAGAAAAGCTGACTAGTCAATTGCTGAAATCTGCCAAAAAATATGCAAAAGACCTGAAAAAACAAGATTACTACGGGGGAACTGTAGACTTTTTGGTAATGAAAGCTGTGACGATGATTTCTTCTAATATTGCGGAATTTCGCTCTCAGGGATTAAATAAATCTGGACAAGGACAGCAAAAACTTAAACTATATGCTGCACCTTATACTCTACACGAACTGGGTGGACTTTTAGAAACTGCTCAAGCATTAAAAGATGTCGAATTTCCCAAGTCGCAACTTTATCAAATTCGTAGTTTACTAGAACGGAGTAAACAGACAGCAATACTCAATTATCGTTATTTTCGAGTGCGGCTTCAGCACGGACAAAATGAACTTCAAGATAAATTTGAAAGGGCTTGGTGTGAAGCTTTAAGCAATAGTGGTAACTTAGCACCTTGGATGACAAATAGAAGAACTATATACAAAAATTTGATGTTGTTGCTCTTCTTTGAAACATTTTCTCACGAACAGTTGAAATTACAGTATACAGTTCTATCTCTCCTAAAAAAATCTGACTATGAAACCATTTGGCGAGAGTTAGTCGATTTATATCCTTTTATCAAAAAGTCACAGAACACTTCCAATCCATCACAGACACAACAACAAACTTCGTCAACATGATTTTTTTGCAAAATTTACCTCAAAATCAAATTGAAACTATTCGACTCATTGCAGTTATTGATACTGCATTGTGTGTCGGTGCTGGTGGTTCCGATGGTTCCCTTGCAGATAAACCCATCGTTCGCAATGCAAAAGGACAACTAATTATTCCTGCTTCTCAATTAAAAGGTAGACTACGGCATGAATGCGAAAAGCTAGCTAGAGGATTAGGATGGCAAATATTTTCATCACCTAAAGCAGAAATACTTTGTCCCACAGAAGCACAAGTCAATCCTGCATTTCAGTCTGATTATCAACTAGCTAATTATCAAGGCTATCACTGTTTTATTTCCAAAATCTTTGGTAATCCTATACTTCCATCGCGAATTGTTGTTGACGATCTCATTTGTGACATCGAACGAGAAGACTTACTAGAAGTATTGCGTCCTGGTGTCACCATCAATCGTCGTCGTTGCACCGCAGAAGAACAAAAACTCTACTTTTTAGAAACTTCTCCAGCTAATAATCAACTGGAATTTGCAGGGAATATTCATTTACTTCCAGAATGTCCACCATACGCCAAACCTTTTATCTTAGCTGCTTTACGCCATATCCACGCATTGGGTGGTAGTAAATCTGTTGGGTTGGGTTGGTTGAAGTGGAAGGAACTCGAAACACTAGCAAAAGATGATCAAACCTGGAAATTGTTAATACCAGAAGTGAAGCTATGATACGAATAAAATTAGAGATTACAGCTTTGTCTGCATTAGCGATCGCTGCGAAAAAACCTGGTTCTGTCAGTGAAGCTGAGGATCATATTCCTGGTTCAGTAATTCGAGGAGCGATCGCATCTCAAATTCTCCAACTATCTAATCAGTTAATACCAGGTATATCTGAACAAAATCTAATATTAAATGGTGGTGACTTTGAATCGCTATTCTTAAGTGATGAACCTGCTATTTTTCAAAATGCTTATCCAGCTGTAGCCAAAGTTCCAGATGAGTCTAATTCTGGTAAAACTAAGTCTGAACTCTTTTCTAGAGTAGTGAATGATGAGGTTATGGTTTTACCTACAACAGCAGTTAGTTCTAAAACAAATCCAGGTTTTTTACCTAAAGGTAACGGAGTTTTTGATACACTAATAGACCGCTTTTGTGCAGATGCATATAATTATCCTTACGACCCTAGTGATCCAAAATCTCTGAAAGAAAAAACAGATGCACGGATTGAACTTTATAGTGGTTTTTACAGCAAAACTAAAGACAATAAATACCACAGTCATTCTATTAGTACTCGCTTCCTGACACGAGTTGGAATTAATCGCCGTAGAGCCACATCAGAAGATGATATACTTTACAGTATAGAAATTTTAAATGAGTCATTTGTTGAAGCTCCACACGCAAATAATAAAAGCTGGCACCCTGTTGTTTATCGAAGTTATATTCTAGTTAATAATCCAGAATTAGCTAATGTTCTGACTAGTTTTATTAATCTAAATTCTAATATCTTTCGTTTAGGTGGTGCAACTTCACGAGGTCTAGGCAAGGTTGTAATTAAAGCAAATATAGAGGAAAGTTCAGCAGAAATAGAAGCAAGAATAACCGAATTTAATCAACAACTTGAAGAGCGTTGGAAATTGTGGTCAGTATTTGGTAAACCTGAAAAAAATCTTTTAGAAAACCGCACTTATTTTACCCTTGATCTACAAGCCGATGCAATCTTCATCGACAATTGGCGACACACCACAGTCATTTCACCAGCAATGCTGTGTCAATTTGTAGATTTAGATGATGAATTTTCGCACATGAATGCAGAAGAAAAAGATAATTTTCTTAAACTAGAAGTAACATATAGCAGCTATAACTATCGTTCTGGTTGGAATACAGCTTGGGGACTAATGAAAGATATAGAATTAGTCACGAATAGAGGTTCTGTATATTTATTTAGTACAAATCAACCAAATTTATGGTTAGAAAAATTAAAATATTTAGAACTGAAAGGAGTAGGCGATCGCACTTGTGAAGGTTTTGGTCAAATACAAGTTTGCAACGAATTTCATCTTATTATGCGAGAGGAAGAAGTATGAGTTTATCTATAGAATCAAAAACAGAGTTACAAATTCAAAAAGGTATACGCCAAGCTGAAGATGAATTAGTTATATGGATTCAAGCAGCTTTGGATAATACAAAATATGGCGACTTAGAAGAATCTCAATTTCGTAACTTAGTGAGAGTTGCTGACACGACTGAAAGTGCAGAAGTAATTAAAAACTTTATCCGCTATCAAGTAGGTCGGGACAAAAAATGGGGGAGAGGTAAAGAATCACTAGCTGAAAAAATTATTGAAGATATTGATGGCAACATTAAGAAAAATGCTCAAGCAATTGCTGAGTGTTGTCAAACAGATTTTAAACCGATTTGGTTAGAATTAATTCGTCGATATTTAGGTTATGGTGCGCGTCATTTGAAATATAAGCGTGATGGTGCTGCATAATCGTAGAACTTTCTTTTAGTCTAAGGAATCCAATCATGAGAAATACTCTTATCTGTACAGTCGGTACAAGTCTTTTCGGTAACTTGAAAAATACTCAGGAAGAAACATTTAAGCAAGCATTTGAAGAAAAAAACTGGCAAAAGCTAACCTTGCTGCTTTTAGAGAGAGAAAATACGGATCGCATATGTGGTGCTGAAATTAATTCTATTGCCAGAATATGTGAAAAGAAGTTTTTATCTTCATTAGAAAAATTGATATTTTTGGTTTCTGATACAGAAGATGGTAAAAAAACTGGCGAAATATTAAAATTGTATTATAGCAATTCACGCAATAAATTGCATTTTAAAAATGTTATATGTCGTGAATTGCAAGGATTACGAGATGATGATGTTAAATCTTTCAAGCAACAAGGTTTAAAAAGTCTAGTCCGCGAAATCAGTACTGAAGCTGAAAAATTTTCTTCTGAACAGATTGCGATTAATGCAACAGGTGGTTACAAAGCACAAATATCATTTGCTGGAATGATTGGACAAGCTTTAGGAATACCAGTTTATTACTTGTTTGAGAGATTTTCGGAAGTAATTGAATTACCACCACAACCTGTTGCTCTTGATCTAGCTTTTTGGTTAAATAACTATCCATTATTTGAATATTTAGAGACTGAACAAATAATTGCTAAATCAGAAATTAAGGATATACTCGCAGAGACAATGTCCGAACTAGAAATTAAAAAACTTCTGGATGGAGATTATATTAAATCGCTGATAGATGAAGAATATATTGATGAAATAACCCATGTAACTCTTTCTGCAATGGGTGTTTTATTTAACAAGCGATCGCGTTTAGAATTTGCCAAGCAAGAAACTACTTTACTTTCATTAATTCCTCAAGATAATACTGAGCCTCAAAAGAAACAAATTAATCTCAGAGATGATCATGGTAAAGATAAATTACAAGCATTTGCAGAGGAGATATGCGGTTCTCCCTATGTCAAAAAAATAATTAATTCTCTTCCTTTTAATAATAAACGTACTAATCCTATTCGCCGCACTAAACCAAATGGAATTATAGAATTTGTCCTCACATGGACAGACCAAGGTTTAGGTTTATGTATTCAAAGTACTGGGAGAAATTTGGCTGAAACTAATACTATCGCTATTCACTTAAAAGATAAATATTCAAAATAATAAATTAGCTATGTTCGACACTTTCAAAAATCGCCTCCAAATCACAGGTAAACTCACCACAATCACCGCATTAAGAATTAGCGCTGGTCGTTCGAGTGAACCAATAGGATCTGACTTACCCGTAATCAAAGATGCTTTGGGTAATCCATTAATACCAGGATCTAGCTTTAAAGGCGCAATGCGATCGCGTCTCGAAAGTTTTCTTAGGGGAATTGTCGGAAGCGATCGCAAACTAGTCGCCAACCCAGCAAATGAAGAAGAATGGTCAATTACATCACAGGAAATGAAGCAGTTAAAAGAGAATTTTGATAACGATGAAGCTTTAACTGCGGAAATAATCAATGAAACTGATTTAATATCTCACCTGTTTGGTTCTCCTTGGATTGCTAGCAAATTCCAAATCCGAGACTTAACAGTAAATCCAGAATATTGGTTTGGACAATATCAAGAACGCGATGGTGTTGCAATTGATCGCGATACAGAAACAGCAGCAGATGGAAAACTCTATGATTTCCAAGTAGTTCCCGCAGGAACAGTATTCGACTTTAAAGCAATAGTAGAAAATGCTGAATCCTGGGAATTAGGACTTTTAATGATCGGTTTGCATCAATTTGAAACAGAACAGATACCTTTAGGTGGTGGACGTTCTCGTGGTTTGGGTGTGGTTAAACTAGAAATAGACAAAATGGACTGGATTGATGTTGAGAACGATCCAGAAAAATTATTGACATATTTACAGGAATTAGTCAGTAATCATACGACAGATCATCTGCCCAGCTATGCAGATGGTAAACAGTTCAAAGATATTTGGACTCATGATCTGATTACTTATCTCAGAGAAAATATAGCTAGACACTCTACCATTGTTCAGCCAAATTCTTGAGGAGGTCAATATGGCTTTCAGTAACTATAAAACAATTAGTGAAGTTCTCAAAGCATTTCAAGTCACCTATACTGAATCAAATTTTATGGGTGAAGTTGAGTTTCAAGTGTCTGATTATTTCCGAGAAGACTTAGAAACAGTTATGCGGGAAGGAGTGGTTAATAACTCAGAATTTGCTGTTTGCGAAAATTTAATCTACCCAGTTTTAAAAGAAGTATGGAAACGCTATAGTAGCAGACTTACTTTGTGGAGTCACCAATCTTTTAATTATGACGAAAAATTGTCAGGTTTCCCAGAGTATATCCTGGCGAGAAGATCGCCTTTAGGAAAAGTAGTTTTTGATCAGCCATATTTCATCTTAGTAGAAGCAAAACAGGATAACTTTGAAGCTGGTTGGGCGCAATGTATTGCTGAGATGATTGCAGCACAGAAACTAAATAATGAATTTGTCATAACTATATTTGGAATTGTTTCTAATGGCGATCGCTGGCAGTTTGGTAAATTGGAATCAGAAAAATTTACCAAAAATCTAACTTTTTATACTATTCAGGAACTAGATACATTGTTTGCTGCTGTTAATTACATTTTTCAACAGTGTGATTTGCAGCTAAATAATCTGGTAGCTGCTTAAGCTTGATTTCTTCACTAAATATAATCATGCATAAAAAATTCGTTAATCACTGCACAATTGATTTAACTCTAATTCCCGATGGCCCGATTCTGATTAAATCGGGTAAAGAAGGGGCTGATCCAACTAAACCTGATATGGAGTTTGTGGAAACATATCATGCAGGAGGACGTTCTATATATTTACCAGGGAGCAGTTTAAAAGGTGCTATTCGCGCCCATGCAGAACGAATTGTTAGGACAGTAGGTAGAGACAAACGCGATTCTAATAATTTAGACCGACTTTGGGCAAATGATCCATTAAACGATAAATACGATTATCTCCAAAATAAATCGTCTAGTGATATTTACAAATTATCTTCATTTACAGACCAAATGTTTGGTAATACTTCTATTGCTAGCCGTGTCAGAATAGAAGATGCTCATCCTGATAAATCTCAACCATTAAAAATTGAAGAACGTAATGGAGTAGCAATTGACCGAGTATTTGGTTCTGTTGCTGTCGGTCCTTTCAATTATCAAGTTTGTACTGCTGGGGAATTTCGTACCAAAATTCATTTAAAGAATTTTACCTTGGCACAGTTAGGTTTAATTGGTTTAGTATTGCGAGATTTAAATGATGGTTGGTTTGGCTTAGGTTTTGCGAAATCTCGTGGTTTGGGTACTGTAGAGGTGAAGTTAAATCAAGCCTTTGTACAGTATCCTGGCTGTATTTTATCAAAAGATAAACAAGAAATTCTCACTTTTGGTAGTCAAAAAAAATGGTCTAATACTTTTCTTTTAGGTGTGGGAGAGTTTTTAGAACCAGATGAAGCAAAATTATATACTTTTCCTACAGAAGATCATCAAGATACACCTGTTGCAGCCCAAGAAATGGATTTAGGTTTTGGTGTACAACTGATTTGGGAAGAAGGAAGAGTTCAAGATTTGTTTGAACGCTCCGTCAGGTCTTGGAGTAAATTACTTGTAGGAACGAAATGAAACCTTTTGTTGGTTATAAAAAAGAACCTTTATCAGTAACTGAACTTCTAGATTTAATCCAAGAATTCACAACTGAAACTAGCTATTATTTCTTACGCTGGACTCACAAAGTAAGTGGAATCATAGAAGAATCACCTACAAATGATAAGTTTCCCATGCTGGAAGGACAAATGTTCAATAATGAGTGTGAATTGCGGTGGAAGTATAAGCAAAAAAATACTTATGAAGTTCTACTTTTGAGTGTTGTAGGCGAATATCCTGACTTTACAAAACTCGGTGAAGATTGGCAAACTCAACAGCGAAATGCTCATTTATATTCCCCTACTGAAACTCGTTTTCCTAAAGGTTTTTCTCATACAAACTTGGATATAGCCCAGCGCTATTTTATCGATACCAAAACAGCAACAGTACACTTTGTTGCTCTCACAATTGGAAAATAATTATGACTGAATCTTGCGCCAGTTGCAATTAGCCGTAAAATAAATTTTCGGCTCAAAGCTTATACCCATTGAAATGGGTTAAAACCTGAGCCAATCGGTTTTTAACCGACTTTAGCTTTCAGCCCAAATTTCAATTTCGGACTAGGTGCAAGATATAAGAAATTCAAAATCCACCCATCCAAAATCGTATGACTGCAAATCGTCCGCAACGTCCAAATCGCCCAGATTCATCAACACCTGAACTCGCACCAAAACCTTATCAATTCCTCTCTTTTCCTAAAGAACCTCCTAACCGACAGCGTCCTGTGGGACATCACAAATATTTTAGCGATCGCCTACATGGTACTTTGTATTTAAAGCTGAAAGTGCAGACATCTCTCCACGTCTCCACTGGTGTAGTTGTCATGGGTAGCGACATCGGTAACAATCGTATTCCCCTGATTAAAACTATGATACAGGGTGTTGATCAAAAACTTTCAATTGGTGGCAGTTCGCTTAAAGGTTGTATCCGCTCTGTATACGAAGCAATTACCAACAGTACTTTAGCAGTTGTTACTTCTAAGTATAAACCTCAAATTCCCTCAGAAAGATTACCTTGCCGTCATAAAGAACAGCTTTGTCCAGCCAGTCGGGTATTTGGTGCGCTAGATTGGCAAGGATTACTAGATTTCAACGATGCCAAGTGTGAGAAAATAGGCTTTACTGCTGGCTTTATGCCTTCACTTTATCGTCCCCGTCCCGAAGAACGTCAAGCATACTTTGTTCGTGGTTTCGTAGCAGGTCGCAAATTTTACTACCATACAATCAGGGCAATTGATCAAGGACAAAATTCTGGTGTACCCGTACAACAAGCCGCCAGAGAGTATACTTTTACAACCAAGTTGCACTTTAAGAATTTACTAGCAGAAGAGTTAGGAACTTTATTGATTATCTTAGGACAAGATCCTAAATACCCCATCGCTTTGAAAGTCGGTGGTGGTAAGCCTATTGGTATGGGAACAATGACGGTGACAGTGGAGAAAATAGAACAACCGCAAAACCTCAAGCAGCGTTATTCTTCATATCAGCTAAGTGAATCTGATGAACTCATAGGAGATAAACTACAAAATTTTATACAAAAAAATATTCAAATTGCCCACTCACGCCTGATTCAGAAACCCCAACTAGACGAACTCACAGCCATACTGCGTTATCCTACCGACCGTGAACCACCAGCAGAAATGTACTAATTATGACTTTAGTTGAATTTGATTCCGAATCCTTAACAGATCAACAGTGGGATATTGCTCATGCGATCGCTCAAACTTTAGTCAAAGCAGATGCAGACGTCAACGAATTAGGGAAAGCGATCGCCTATCTGCGTACTGTTGCAAATCAACCAGATGCAACTTCTAGGTTTTTCAAATATCTCAAAACCCTGGTAAATAACGGTAGACAAATTAGTCATAGCAACAGAACAATAGATTATTATCGCAGTATTGAAAAAGCTTGTAATGATTATCTGAAAACCATCACCGATTCTCAGACAATCCTGCAAATTTTAGGTTGGGTATCTCGCCTGATGCGTTATTACAAAAATGCAGGTGTACCCATTGGAGAAATTGCCATTTCCACCCCATCACCTGTAGAATCAGCGCGTCAAATAGAAATTGCTAAAGTTGTGAAGTCGCAAGAGTTCCAAATTGGGCAAATATTAGATGCAAAAGTCACCAAAATCAATGGTAACAAAGTGACTTACGAGATTCTAGGAACAATTAAGTTAACTGAGAAGGAACCGAAGAAAGCACAATTTCTATCTGAAGGACAATTTGCGAAGGTAGAAATTGTTGATATTAAGGAAGACGGAAGTATCAAAAAAGTTAAATGCGTAGAGTGAAGAAATAAATTTTTACCAGTTTTTCTCTTTTAGTTTCAATATAATGAGTTAAGAGGCATACTGTTTGTGTGTAGAAGAAGGAAAATTTATCATGCAGTATCAAGTTTTTGTACAAAATCAATCCGATGAAAAATTTATCGCCTCGGTCGTTGGGATACCAAATTTAACTGTTGAGGGTAAGACGGAGAAAGAAGCAATCTCTAAGATAAAATCTGCTCTAGAAGCACAATTAGCTACAGGTAAGTTTGTAACCATTGAGGTAAATCCAGAAGATTGGACGAAGGAAAGTATATCCCAGATGAAGTATGCAGGGATATTTACCAACGATCCAACATTCGATGATTTTATGGAAAAATTAGCCGTCATCCGCAAAGAATCTAATGCGACGGCAGATGAGTAATGACAATTTACATTTTAGACACAGATCACCTCAGTCTTTATGGACGCAATCACCCAACAGTTATCGCAAAACTCTTAGCAGCTAAGGTGCAACTGACAACAACTGTTATCAATGTTGAAGAACAGTTAAGGGGTCGTTTGGCTCAAATTGCTGAAGCCAAGGATGGAACTACAAAGTCAAGCACTTATCAGCGACTTGCAGAAACAGTTATGCTGCTGTCTGAATTCAATATTCTTCAGTATGATGCAAAATCTCACGAAATTTACCAAGCACTCAAAGCGCAACGCATTCGCGTCGGTACTCAAGATTTACGCATCGCGTCAATCACGCTAGCTTATAATGGCATTCTCTTGACAAGAAATGTACGAGATTTCGATAAAATTCCAGAACTAACCATTCAAAATTGGTCAATTTAGATTCAATAATTCCTGTAGTATGGTGCTTATTAACACTCAAATACCGCGCACCATCCATGCCCAAAATTCTCCTTGTTACCGTTGGTGGTTCCTTCCAACCGATTGTCACCTCAATTCGCACCCTGCAACCAGAGAGAGTCATCTTCATTGCATCCGATGGTGATAAAGGTAGCAAGTCGCAAGTTATTGGTGAAGGGACACCTTGTGAAGTGCGACGCGGTACAGAAATCATCGAAAGATTACCTAATATTCCCACACAGGTAGAATTGGGCGATATGCCATCCGGCACGCTACGCGATCGCTTTCAACCAAATCGGGATCTCATTCTCATCCAAAACCCCGACGATTTATCAGAATGTTACCTCAAAATTCATCAGTGCATTTCCCAACTTCAACAAACAGCACCCGATGACAAAATTTTAGCTGATTACACTGGTGGAACAAAAACCCTATCCGCTGCTATGGTGTTAGCAGCAGTTGATAGCGGAATTTCCCTGTATGTAACTATTGCTGCTTCCAGGGAAAATTTAGTGAAAGTGGAACGAGGAGAAGCAACGCGACTCGTAGATACAAGTTTTCGTTTTCAAGGTTGATTGTTATTTCGGTAACGCTCGCCGTGCTAATTTTACGTAAGTCTTCACCGTTTCATAGGGCATTTCCATATCCTGGGCTATATCTTGCAACGATTCTCCCATTTCCCGCCTTGCCAAAATTGTAGCCCATTTAACCGCTATTTCCTCCGCCCGTACTCCCCCTGTGCGCTTGCGTTGCGCTTTAAAAATATCTGTTAAATCTTCAATTCTTTTTGCTAAGAAACTTTCGATATTTGATACTGCTGGTGTTGCTTGTAATGACCAACCCAAGCGCGTTTGACCCAATCCAAAAGTAGTTTTGTGACCAGTACCACAGTAAGGCGCAAGTTTCCCTAATGCATAAAACAGTTTATAAAAGTCTGGCTGCTTGGCTGCTTCTTTAGTTAAACTAAACTCTATTGTCCCTGTAAAACCTGTAACAGCACCTTTCTTACCTGCTAGTACTTTTGCGGATGTAAGTTGGTGACGGGTAATCAAGACATGATCATCTACCCAAGCTAAAAATGTTTCTTGATCAACAGGCATACCAGAAAAGTCATTCCAACGGCGAAGATAACTGTGGAAAACATTTGTCGGCATTGGTAAGGGTAGATGATGACCTTTGCGACGGAAACTTGTCGGACTTAAGAATTTGAGGGCGATTGTGTCCTCGTGTTCAGAGTTGAGTAAGTCAGCATAAGTTACAGGAGAGTGAGCAATTTGACAAGCTTGAATCCGTAGAGATGCGTTACGTAAATCAATTTCTGTTGGTAGATTTTTTACCCATTGTGCCAACCATGTGACTACTCGCTTTGACAAAGCTGTTACATACCACTGGTAAGTATGATTAGCAAAAATGTTTAATAAATTACCACTACTGACTAATTCTCCATCTAATGCAGAGATTGTAAAAGCTTTTTCTGACTCACCATCATGGAGATAAGCAGAAAGTTCTGAATCGACAGCACGGACTTGATTGAGAAACCAAGCGTGTAATCCGGTTGTGTACTGGGGATAGATCGAAACATCTGCCTTTGGTACTAATTCAAATACTAATCCCAGTAGTTCAGTGTTAGCTGACCAGTTCAGGTGAGATTCGTGCTGAGTAATTTTATTTTGCTTGCTTCGAGGCATTATTTAAAGATTCAAGCTCATTTTTATAAACTTTATTCCCCATGGGGGGAATCAAAGCTAATTTTAACAGAGCGATCGCCTAGTAGTTCGCCACAGCAACTTTGCTGGGTTCGTAGTGAGCGCTTAAGCGCTCATAGAGGACTAAAGTCCTCACTACAAACCCCTCTTGCTGTGAAGGCTCTGCGGCATCAAATCGCAATTTACCAACCAATTGTCCTGATGCATCAATATAGCCCCACTTAAAGCCCATTCTCACCCGTGCTAGACCTTGGCTGTACTCATCAACCCAATCGTATTGAGGCTGGCTAGCCGTTGTTCCGGAAATATTGATATAACTGTAACTCACGCTATGGCGATCGCGAGTAAATCCCTGTACTTTGACACTAGCAGTATTAAAAGTTACTGTTTTTGCGTAAGCACCAGACTGCAATGCTTTTGCTAACTCATCGTTATTTTCTCGCAGACCTTCGTAGAAAAATAATACTTCTCCTTTGATGCCGCGATCGCGATTGTATTGTATTTTCTGTAACAAGTCGCAGTCGCTCTACCTTGAAAGTTTACCGATGATGAAAATTAAATATTTTTCTCATCGTTTGTCTTAACTCCTAACTCTTAAAATAGGAGTAGACACTGTTGAGATTTGTATACTTATTTAGGGATTACCTGTCATGGCTCCCGCCGTTTTAATTGAAAACCTCAAAAAGCGCTACGGTTCGGTGGTCGCCGTCAATGATGTTTCCTTTCAGGTAGAACCAGGAGAAATTTTTGGTTTACTTGGCCCCAACGGAGCAGGAAAAACCACTACCCTGCGCGCTCTGTGTACTCTCACCACACCAGATGCTGGTAAAATCGAAGTATCTGGTATTTCCGTGATCGATAATCCCAGAGCAGCCAGAAAACGTCTCGGTTATGTAGCTCAGGAAGTAGCTATAGATCCCATATTGACTGGACGTGAACTGTTACAACTGCAAGCGGCACTTTATCATTTAAACGCGGCGGTGATCAAACAGCGCGTTGAGGTGGTACTAGATTTACTCGGTTTGCAGGAATACGCAGATAAAAAGACTCGTACATACTCTGGTGGTTTACGTAAACGCCTAGATTTGGCAGCTGGGTTACTACATGCACCAGATGTACTAGTTTTAGATGAGCCAACAGTAGGGTTAGATATAGAAAGCCGTTTTATTGTCTGGGAATTCCTGCGTAAATTACGCGAAGCAGGAACCAGTGTAGTGATCACCAGCCATTATTTAGAAGAAATAGATGCTTTAGCTGATCGCGTCGCGATTATTGACAAAGGCGTAGTCATTGCCAGTGGTACACCATCACAATTAAAAGATCAAGTGGGAGGCGATCGCATTACCCTGCGTATCCGCGAGTTTACACCACCAGAAGAAGCAGAAAAAGCCAAAAATTTACTTGAACCTTTGCCATTTGTACAAGAAGTTATCATCAACAACGCTCAAGGAAATTCTCTCAACTTGGTGGTAACACCACAAAATGATGCTTTGATTACTATCCAGCAATCCCTAAACCATGTTGGACTACCCGTGTTTGGCATTTCTCAATCTCGTCCTAGTTTAGACGATGTTTATCTCGCTGCCACAGGACGCACCCTCATGGATGCAGAACTAGCAGCTTTGGGAAATCGTGATCCCAAAGCAGAGAAAAAGCAGAATATGAGATAAGTTTTCTGGTTTGTTGCTCTACTAACCACTAACAATTCCCAATCCCAAATCCAAAATCCAAAATCCAAAATTGATATGAGTGGTACTGTTATACCCCCCAAATCAGATATTAAATGGCAGCAAGTAGCTGCACCACAAGTTCACACTGATACAACTCCTAATTTTTTTGGTGAGTTAGTTCAAGAAACTTTAGCTTTGACACGTCGCTTGTTTATTCAACTGCAACGGCGTCCTTCTACCCTACTTGCAGGTATTATTCAACCTGTAATGTGGTTAGTGCTATTTGGCGCTTTATTTCAAAACGCACCTAAAGGAATTTTTGGCAGTACGACAAATTACGCCCAATTTCTCAGTGCTGGTATTATTGTTTTTACTGCCTTTGGTGGAGCGCTAAATGCTGGTTTACCAGTCATGTTTGACCGTGAATTTGGCTTTTTGAATCGGTTGTTAGTAGCTCCTTTAGCATCGCGATATTCAATTGTCTTGGCTTCAGCAATCTTTATCATTAGCCAAAGTTTACTGCAAGCAGCCGTGATTGTGGCAGCCGCAGGATTTTTAGGCGCGGGAGTCCCAGATATTGCTGGTTTGGCTACTATTGCTGTAATTGTCTTTCTCCTCGCTTTGGGTGTAACAGCTCTGAGCTTAGGTTTGGCTTTTACCCTACCCGGACACATTGAACTCATAGCAGTGATTTTTGTTGCCAACCTACCGCTATTATTTGCTAGTACTGCTCTGGCTCCACTATCATTTATGCCCCAGTGGTTGCAAGTTATTGCTACCCTGAATCCTCTGAGCTATGCGATAGAACCAATTCGTTATCTTTATACCCATCAAGATTGGGGTTTAAGTAACGTAGTGATGCACGCCTTTTGGGGTGACGTTACCTTTGGTAGCGCTTTAACTGTATTGTTGGGTTTTGCTCTCGTCGCTTTGCTGATTATTCAACCCCGATTACGGCGGACTCTTGCTTAATTAGAAAGCGGAAAGGTGAAGGGGAAAGGGTAAACCTTTTCCCTTTAAATTTTTCCTAGTCAAAGCCCTACCTCGTAGCTCATTCGTTACAATTGGTAGAAAAATTTGAACTTAGGGGATGGGAAGATGAGAGTTTGGCTAGTCTGCTTTGTAGTGCTGTTTGCGCTCGCACAATTATTTGACTGGGTAAAAGGATTGCAATTACCGCTACCTATTTATATTTTGGGTGGAGCATTTTTAGCAGTTGCATCCAACTATGACAAACTGTTTGGTACATATCTTCCTGATGTAACTGATGCCAGTATGGAAGCATCAGTGGAACAAGTCCAGTTAGATTCTCAACTTGAAGCTAGTGGTTCGATGATTTCTCCTGCAAGTGAAGATTAGTAAAAACTTTTATTTGGATTAAAGCGATGAAAAAAACTATAATGCTACACTAATATTACAAATTTGAATTAGAGAGGCCAAAAATGAACCTTCGGGACTTCTAAAGCCAGACTTGACGAACCCGGCAAATGGCATTCATGCTATTAATCTTATCGTCTATAAAATTGCTGAGGCTTTGTCCAAGTCTGGATATCCAGAACCTACTATTTGCCATTCTTCGCCGATTACTACAGTCACCGACAATTTCGACAAACTTTATTTCCCTTCAGACAGTTTGTCCCGTTCTCCAAAATACACTCGCTACCTGAGCGATGGTAGATTACTCAGAACTCACACCACCGCAATTATGCCAGAGTTACTTTCCCATCTACAGGGAGAACAACTCATCCTCCACCCTGGTATCTGTTATCGTCGGGATGTGGTGGATAAAAGTCATGTGGGTGAACCTCACCAAATGGACGTGTGGTGGCTTTTTAGAGACGCGAAATTTCACGTCTCTACATTAGTTCAATTCATTGAAACTATTCTCTATGCTGTTCTTCCAGGTATACCATATCGCCTAAATGAAACTTCCCATCCCTATACGCATAATGGGTTAGAAATTGAGGTGTTAGTTAATGACAAATGGATTGAAATAGGAGAATGCGGCGAAGTTCATCCTGATTTGTTGCGATCGCATTCTAGTGGTTTAGCCTCTGGTTGGGGATTAGATCGTTTAGCAATGTTAGTAAAGGGAATAGATGACATTCGCTTATTGCGAAGTACCCATCCCCGTATTGCAACCCAAATGACAAATTTAGAACCTTACTACCAAATATCCCATCAACCTAGTATCAACCGAGATATGTCAATTGTCACCGACATAGATACGGAATTAGAAGATATCTGCGAACAAATACTAAATGCATTAGGGTATGAATCAGAACTTGTGGAATCAGTAGATATATTGACTGAAACTCACTATCATCAACTTCCCCCACAGGCGATTCAACGCTTAGGTATCCAACCCCATCAAAAAAATCTTTTGGTGCGGATGACTCTAAGGAGTTTGCACAGTTCAATTACGAATCAAAAAGCAAATATTCTGAGGGATTTGGTTTACCAAAAGATTCATCAAGGTTCCTAGAGTGGGGATGTCGTCCTCAAAGGAAAATAATCATGCAGTTGTAGGTTTGGGAACGTTCTTCTTGGCAGGAACACCCCAGAAGTAGTAATTTGCTTGATAACCAATGCTAACCTCACGGTTTTAATTAGCGCAAAAATCATTTCGGCGATCGCATTGTTCGCATTGCTAGTAAAGCTGTTCCATACGCCGCCTCTGTATTTACAGAACGTAGCATTGGAACCTGTAAATACCGTCCTCTAATTGCTGTCCAAGTGTTATTGGCTGCACCACCACCAGCAGTGTAAACACGAATTAACTTATCCGCTCCCAATTCTTGCAATAACTCATATCCGTGTGCCTCGATTCGGGCAATACTTTCTAATAACCCATGTAAAAATTCCACTGGATGATCTGGACGTGGTTCTAATCGTGGTTGTAAGTTAGGGTCGTTAATTGGAAAGCGATCGCCTGGTTTCAACAAGGGATAATAATCCAAAGTGCTTGCTTTACTGGCATCAATTTCCTGGCTAAGATTTTCTAATTCGGTGTTAGTGAAAAATTGCCGCAGTACAGCACCACCAGTATTAGAAGCGCCCCCAGTTAGCCATAAATCCTCTTTTGTCTCTTGCTTTTTTAAGGAGGGAAATCTATGGCTGTAAATACCATATCTGGAATTTTCTACGCGGGTACGGCTTAAAAGTTTTAGCACTAGTGTAGAACCAAGAGAAGTCACCGCTTCCCCTGGTAACTCTGCACCACTAGCGAGAAATGCTGCAATACTATCTGTCGTACCAGCACACACCAAGCAATTTTTGGGGAAATTGTACTTAGCAGCAATCTCTGGACGTAGCTCACCAATCGGACTACCAGGAGTTACTACTTTTGGTAGATGAATAGAAATTTGTAGTTTCTCTAGCCATTGTGGATATTGCAAAAATTCTACGTCATAACCCAGTTTTAAAGCGTTATGGTAATCGCTAATACCCAATTGTCCATGCAACAGAAATGCTAGCCAATCTGCCTGATGCAGAAAATATCTAGCTTGCGCGAAATCAGCTTGCTGTGACATCCACAGAAGTTTGGCAAGGCTTGAAGTTGCGCTTAATACAGTATGATTTGGGGGTGCTACACTCTTTAACCTGTCGATAACCACAGCACCTCGTCCATCGTTGTACAGCAAAGGTGTATCTACAGGATTACCGCCAGCATCGCTCAATAAGACAGTCGAAGAAGTCCCATTGATCGCGATCGCCTTAATTTCTCGTCGCCATTCCCCAGAAATTTGCCCTAGCAGGCTAAATAAAGCCGTCCGCCAAATATTTGCTAAGTCAACGACGCGAGGGGACATCTCAAACGGGTAACGTACCTCTTGTTGCACAATCCCTACTTCATCAATCACCACACCCCGTGCGCCAGATGTCCCAAAATCAATACCTAGATAAAATCCCATATATATATAACTTTTTTAGAAAAACTTGATTGCCCCTACACCTCTACACCCCCATACCCCTACACCCCTATTTCTTGACTAATTTGTTTCATCTTGTAACAACCTATTCCCCAATCTTGGCAAAACAAGGAAAAGTAGTAAACGAACTGATCAAATTTTGTTGAGATTAGGAGGATTGAAACCATGACTGATACTCAAGTCTACATCGCTCTGGTTGTGGCACTGCTCCCAGGATTTCTGGCTTGGCGGTTAGCAACAGAACTTTACAAATAAACCATTGACTTAACCAAAACAAGTCGGAATTGGCGATCGGCAATTTGGAATAATCATTCATTCCGAATTCCGCTCTCCTAATTCCGAATTGTTGTATAGTTTGCACAAGCAAAAGCCCCTGTTGGGAATTTCAAATTCTCAATTCCCAATTCCAAATTCAGTTGACTTACTTTCAAATTCGATATAAAAGCCAATAAACCTGACTATACGGGGCGCATTTGCTGAAAACTTGCGGTTTAGTACCGTTCAGACTCAATGTGCAAATACGTACGTATGTTAGGTTTATTTTTAACTAGCTGCACACGTGTAGCAATTTCCGAAAAATGAAGTAATATGACAGCTAAATAAGGCCGTAAACAGGGCTGGAGCATTGTTTACGTGCATCAGTTTCATCAGCGAGGTTCTTTTAAATACTATGAATGCGATTCAACCGTCCAGACCCCCGCTACAACCAACACCAAAACGCCGAGTTGTTCCTCGACCAAAACGCCATCTGCGTCAACATTCTTACAAAGTGATGGCGTTGGAAACAACAGCAAAGATCGGGGTGAATATTGTGATTTCAGCAGCAGCAGTATCTGCGCTGATACAACTTCTACCATATCACTGGTCACGGCAAGCCAAGTTACAAGAAATTCGGACGGAAGTCAGGCAATTGGAAGCACGAGTAAACAGCCTGAATACGGAATTTAGCCGTAACTTCGATCCGCGTCAAGCCAAAAGCATTATGCAGGAGCAAGGATATCGCTTTGACCCCAACCAGCGTCAAATCATGCTGATTAAGCCGAAAGCGGTAGAAGTCGAACAAGTAGAATCTTCTCCTTAATTGCAGGTGTGGCTTGAAATTTAGCTCCTTTAGGTTTATTGCTAATAAAGAGCATAAAAATATCTGGTATATCAAAAATAGTTAAGAGCTAATAGTTAATAGTTAATAGCTAATTTTTTTCCTTGGAAGCTATCTAGTTATCATCTATTAACTATTAGCCATTAAAACAGCTATCAGTTATCAGTCAACAGTGATCAGTTAATCCCCATAGCTTAGAAATTATACCATTTCTTTATGAAGCTGCGCTAAATTGTATTGACTTCTTCTTTCTTTGTGTTCTTTGTGTTCTACCCTAGCGCTTCGACACTCCCTGTCTACTTGCAGAAGTCGCTAACGCGCCTACCGTAGGTAGCCGAGTAAAGCGCGTCTATGTGGTTCGTTCCTTATATAATTAGGCGCATCTTCATACAGAATTGGTATTAGGGGATTTAAGTAAGGATGTTATTTATATTTTGATACGATTGAACCCGCTTTTTTTCTACCCTATTTCCAGCTGATAACTGTTTACTGTAGCCTGCGGCAAGCCGCTGACGCGTCTACACTATTCACTGAATTTTGGTTAACTCATTGAACCAGTTTTCAACTTGTAAACGCAAGCGCCAACCGGGGATTTCCTCCTCGGTGTCACCGGAGGGTAGTAAAAGTAAAGCGCGACGATAATCGGCGATCGCACAATTCCAGTCGCCCCAGAGATGATAAGTTCTACCGCGTTCTGCGAAAATACGACCTTCTAGCTGACCAAACAGCAGCGCTATCTCAAAATTATCGATCGCCTCTTCATATTGTCCCAAGTCGCGCAAAGTAATGCCTCTATTCAACCATGCTCGGACATAACTAGGATTCAAGTCTAGCGCCTGATCATAGTCAGCGATCGCTGCTACTAATTCCCCACGAGCAGCGTAGTAGTTAGCTCGATTATTATAAGCGCTAACCAATTTAGGATTGAGTTGCAAAGCCGTGTTGTAATCGCAAAAAGCTTTTTGGCTTTCACCGCATTGAAAATAAATGAGTCCCCGGTTGTTGTAATCAATCGCATTTTGGGGATGACGGTTGATCAATTGACTCAACAGCGCGATCGCTTCAGGATAATCTCCTTGTTGTGCTGACTTCAAAGCACAAGAGCGTAAGTAGCCGTCACCGAAAGCAGATTCGCCGCTACCCTTATTTTCTCGCTGCTGAAGATTATTGGTAGTTTTTAACACGTTTGTGTATCTGTGATTTTGCTGTTCACCAGATGCTAAAAATGAGTGGCTGTTCATATCTTCCTGCCTGAGCTGCTAGCTCTGTGAATCAACTTATAATTTTTGCAGTGCTTGTGGTTCTGCCCCTGTGTCACTTACTAAGGTGTCTATGAGTACATATAGAAGCACCATATATGAATATTACCCACCAATACACGATGAATAACGTCATATTTAAATTAAGCCTTGAGTTTAAGAGTAGATACTTCATCCTCAAGTTCAATTCCAGAAAACAGCAAATATCAATCCAGCAGACTAGTCAAGTAGCAGGAGCAACAACTTGCTAGAATGCCAACAAACCCTTCAGATTTTTTTAATTGAATCTTTACGTTTTGTAAACAAATCCTTATGCCAACAGCAGCTTCTTACCCTAATGCACCTGATCTCACAACCGAGGATTACATCGTCATCGGTTTAGCTACCTGCTTTATCAAAGAAGACGGAGAAGTTCATCAAGTCGAAGTCATAGAACCCATTCCCTCAGCCGCTTTAGAAGCCCTTGTTAAAGGAATTCCCACTTCCTACAAATTTGCTTGGGCTACAACTTTGGGAAATGTTGTAGATGGTGAAACACTGCAAAAGCCAAATAATTTTCCACAAACAGCTCAGTTTAGTGATGAATTTTTGCAACGTACTATTGCAGCTGCTCGCACCTACAAGCGCAAGGAAAATGCAAAATCCTTGATTCCAATCGGCACTATCTACACAGATTTTCAATATTCTACCGAACGCAAACGCGTCTTGAATGCTAGTCGAGTTGTCACCAAAGAAGACAATGTCAAACAGCACTCTCACACTCATAAGATTCTTTAATAGTCAAGTGTCAATCGTCCAGAGTCAGTAGTTTTTCAAGCATTGATCATTGACCATTGACCAAAAATCAACAAACAACAATCAACAATCATCTATGCTTAAACTTTACGGTGGCGCTCGTAGTCGCGCTTCCATTGTTCAATGGTATCTTGAGGAATTAGGACTTCCCTACGAATATGTCATGCTAGACATGCAGGCTGGAGAACATCGTCAACCAGCATATTTAGCAATTAACCCAATGGGGAAAGTGCCAGCAATTACTGATGGTGATTTGCAACTCTGGGAATCGGGAGCAATATTACTTTATTTGGATGAAAAGTATGGTAAAGTCCAGCACTCTCCAGAAGAAAGAGCAAAAATAGCCCAATGGATATTGTTTGGTAATTCCACCTTGGCTACAGGGATATTTGTAGAAACCAATCGTGAACGAGAAATGCCTCGTTTAATGGCTCCCCTTAATGACATTCTCCAACGTCAACTATTTTTATTAGGTGGTGGATTTACTGTTGCTGATGTTGCAGTGGGTTCTGTCTTAGCTTATATTCCAATGATGCTCAAGCTAGACCTCAGTTCTTATCCAGCTGTGTTCACCTACATTAAACGCCTGTCTGAACGTCCTGCTTTTCAAGCAAGTATCAGTTCTCGAAAATAAATATTTAGTTGGTTGTTGGTTGCTGATTGTTGTTGATTGATTTTCCTAACAACTAACAATTAACAACTAACAATTAAAAACTAACAACTAAGTAATTTACCGATAATTTGTAAATTGCAAAGCCACAGGAAAGTCCTCTTGTTTTAAACGTTGAATGACGGTTTGCAATTCATCTTTACTTTTAGCGCTGACACGCACAGCATCACCTTGAATTGAGGCTTGCACCTTTTTAAATTCATCACGAATTAATTTAGAAATTTGCTTGGCAATTTCCTGACTGATGCCTTTTTTTAGTTTGATTTCTTGACGAACACGGTTCCCACTAGCTGATTCAACTTTACCAAAATCAAAGATTTTTTGAGAAAGATTACGCTTGGCAGCCTTTTCTCGCAAGATATTATGTACAGATTCTAAGGTGAACTCGCTATCAGTGTTGATGATGATGCTTTGTTCACCCAATTCTATTGTAGTTTGAGTATCTTTGAGGTCGTAACGGCCTTTAATGTCTCGTGCGGTTTGATCAACAGCGTTAACCAACTCTTGTCTGTCAAAATCACTTACAGTATCAAAGGAATACGTAGAAGCCATAGGAACAATGTAATTCTAGATGTTTGGTGGTTTGTGGTTGATTGTTGGTAGTTCGTTGTCAATAATTTTTCCATAGACGCGCTTTACTCGGCTACCGACGATAGGCGGTACAGCAAACAACTGACAACAATCAACAAAAAATAACTAACTTGTAGCTCTGATTATACTTATTACCAAAAGCCTTCGCTCTCTAGCCCCTCGATATGGGACATGGGGTTGTAGCTTGCAATCTTGACCGACACTTTAGACAATCGCTCTACTTCCGTCAGTTTTTGCAATTTGTAATAAATTCTGACAGCAGATTTAATTTGTTTAAATGACTATTATTTGTAGTGGGAAACAGCTGTTTGCCCTGACGACAAGACTGTATATTATTTAAGCTGATTAGCTGAAAGTTCCCATTTCAGACCAGCTATGATCAACTGCCCATAATAAATTATGTTAAAAAAATTACTATTATCCCAATCTCTGCGTATTATCTGTGTTGCCTTCACTATTGGACTTGTTGGGTGTAATTATTTAGGTAATTTGTTTAATTCTCCTGCTACAACGACTGAATCTTCAGGTGAATCAAACAAGAATCTACCTAAAGTTGTTGCAACCAATAGTGTAATTTGTGACTTAGTGAAACAGGTAGCTGAAAATACAGTTAATCTGACTTGCTTAATTTCTCCTGGTGTCGATCCTAATCGCTATCAATCAAAACCAGGTGATCGCCAAGCCATAGAACAAGCCAAAATAATTTTTTTTAATGGATATAACCTTGAACCAACAAGTTTATTTAAATTAATCAGAGCTAGTAAAAACGGCGCAGCTAAAATAGCAGTTGCTCAACGTGCAGTTCCCAAACCATTGCAGTATAGAAAAAATGGCAAGTTAGTATCCAATCCTTATGTTTGGCATCATCCGAAAAATGGTATCAAGATGGCAGAGGTTATTAGCGCTAACTTAAGTAGAGTCATACCTGAAAATGCTTCATTATATGGAAGAAATACACAAAAAATTAAAAAAGAATTAAACCAGTTAGATGTATGGATTAAGTTACGTATTGATAGTATTCCTGCGAAAAATCGTAAATTAATTGCAACTAATGATGATGCCATTATTTATTATACAAAAGCCTACAATCTTACATCTATAGGCATTTTGGAAAGAATTAATAATGTTAAACCAACACCCGTAAGAATTAAAGCGGTAGTTCGAGAAATCAGAAGAGCAACAGTGCCAACAATTTTTGTAGACAGCACAACTAACTCTAATGTTATTAATAAAGTTGCCAAGCAAGCACAAGTACAAGTCGCGGAAAGGCAAATTTTGGCTGAAAATTTGGGTAAACCAGGTAATTATGGAGATACTTATCAAAAAATGTTAACTGCTAATACTCGTACAATTGTTGAAGGTTTAGGGGGGACATATTTAATATTTGAACCGCAAGCTTTAGCTAACAAAAATTAAGTTAAGTTAAGTTAGACAATTTTATTTTTTTGATGATACAAATACATAAGTAGGGACGTATAACTACACGCCCCTACGACAAATTTAATTATTTCTGATTTCTCATTTATATTTTATTTGACTTCGCTATGACCAGCAAAAACAAAATGTTCCCGGCGATTACCTTTACTAGTGTCAGGCCATTCGACTAAATAATGCCCTTCTTCAAAATGAGCATCTACAATTGAATAAGTACCAGGTTCAATCTTTATACAACTTTCCTCTGGTAAATCTTTAACTTGTTCTGTTGAAGGTTTGAGGAAAGTAGGTGTTTTAATGATTAAATTGTGTGGTTTGTTACTTATTTTAGAATTGCCTATCAAACCTTTTGTAATTGCATCAGCCATTGTTTGAGCATTGTATTTCGCCATATCAATTGGCGAATCGCAAAAGCAGCATTCGACCAAAATAGCTGGCATATTAGTATTCTTTAAAACAAAATAGTTAGCACTTTTAACTCCTCTGTCTCTAAATCCGAGTTCAACAATTTCATTTAAAACTCTATCAGCAACTTCACAGGCTTTAGGACTGATAGCGTAAACTTCTGTACCATTCGCTGTACCATTAAATTTATTAAAGTGAATCGAAACGTAAAAATCTACCTTTTCTTGGTTAGCTTTATTCACTCTTTTACTCAGAGAGTCATTCAGGTCAGTAGCAGAACTAGGAGTACAATTAACAACTGTATTCCCTGCTTTTTGTAAGTTTTGAATTACAATTTCGCCAACTGCTTTGGTTAAATCGTCTTCTTGCTTAATTCCTGTAGCGCCTATATCAGGTGGACAGTTATGACCAATATCAATTCCAAATTTCATACTATAAACTCCTAAATTGTGTGAAGTGCGACAAATGTACTTGTTAAAGCCAGAATCCTGTGTTTTCTGTACGCTTTATCACTACTTCACATTCAAAAAAGGAGTTTTCGGAAAATCAAACAAAATTTGGATTTGATAGTGAAAACTCAACTTATTGTTTTCTTACCATCCCCAACTACCAGGAATACCTTTGAAAGGCCCAACGATATCACTCGTGATCCAGCCACCATAAAAATTACCTGGTTGTGGTTGTACTTTTTCGTCATCTACATAACAAGCATCCATAAAATGAGCATAAAAAGCTACATGATTTTTCAAAGATGCAAAAGCAGGTGTAGGATTCGGATAAAACCAAGCAGCATTTTGTACTTCTTTCTCGCCTACGCGAATTGTGTAGTAACCAGCACTTCCTTTCCACTCACAAAAGCTAGATTGTGGTGATTGGATTAAGTATTCCATTTTGATATCTTCTGGAGGTATGTAATAAGAAGGCGGATGACTAGTTTCTAAGACGCGCTTGGCGTGATGAGTATCGGCGATCGCCACACCATTAAATATTATTTGGATATGCTTATTTGTTTCCTCAAGGCGAGGAGGACGGGGATAATCCCAGACAGATTCTTGTCCGGGGTTAGGTTCAATACGTTGAGGTTTGATCATTTTATTTGTTGTTAGTTCTTGGTTATTAGCTGTTAGTGATCAATAATTATCTGCGGGGTTAGAGCATCTCCATTAGGCTTGACACAAGGATTCAAAAGAATCTAAATTACTGTGTAGTCAAACAAGCACTGAGAACCTGAATCATATAATTTATTATCCATAGCTGTGCGTTCAAACTCAAACCACATCGAAAATAGCAAATGCGATCGCGATTCTCTACCTACTCAAATTTAAACCTAAAAAGAGAGCAGCAACACTACCTGCTACACAAATTTCTCCCTGGATAATTTTTTCTAAAACTGATTCAACAGGTATTAAAATAACCTCTATTTCTTCTGTAATATCCAATTGTTGTTCACTTGTTTTCATGACATTTTCTGCTAAAAATAAATGTAATTGATTGGTATCTTTACTGGGTCGATCATATAAAGTAGCTACTTTTTTAATTTTTTTAGCTGTATAGCCAGTTTCTTCTTCCAGTTCTCTTTTAGCTGCTATTTCGGCACTTTCTTGATTGGGATCAAAATTACCAGCAGGTAATTCGATAAAAAAATCTTCTACTGCATGTCTATATTGGCGGACAAAGACAATTTCTTGGTTGGTAGTAATAGCTAAAATTAACGCTACTTCTGGTTTAATATGGACAAAATAATCATCTATAATTTTGCCAGTCGGTAAGATAATCTCATCTTGCCTAACTTGACACCAAGGATGGTTTAATACCAATTTTGATTGTAATAATTTCCATTTTTTTAATTTTTGCATAGATTTTATTTATATGATTTGTGAGAATAGTAAAGCCCAGACCCCCAACTTATCCAATAATTTCGGGGATTTTGTCTTTCACGAATGATTTCATAAATTTTAATTTATATTAACACATCAAATATCTTAAATATATTTAATATGAGAATCAAATTAAAATAAACTGATAAAAATATTATAAATATTTTTAATAAACTTAGGACTTACGCAATAACTCTCCCAAACTCTTATTTCTTCGTGTCCTTTGTGGTTCGTTTTTTCATGATTTTGCGTAAGTCCTAAAACTCTCAGCTTAAATTAATCTTTTCCGCAATCTCAGGTATTAGATTGGAATTAATAAATAAATTTAGAGGATCGCCTAATTATGAAAGTCAAAATTTTAGCATTTTTAACTACTTTTACTCTCTTGACTGTCGGTTGTACAAAGAATGTAGACTCTAAGCAGTCAGTGAATGAAGCCCAGCCTGTAGCTAGCGCCGAGGTATCCCAACCAGGAAAGTTTGTTGCTGGAGAACATCCTACTCAAGGGAACGTTAAAGTTGTGACAGAGAATGGTAAACGTTATCTAGAATTAGATGAAAGTTTTAAAACAAGCAAAGGCCCTGATTTATTTGTAATTTTGTACAAAAATGAAACAGTACCAATATCTGGGATTAAAGAAAAAGATTATCTAAAAATTGCTGCTTTACAAAAAACAAGTGGTAATCAACGCTATCTCCTTCCTAATAATGTAAACTTAGTAGATTATAAATCTGTAGTAATTTGGTGTCGTCAGTTCAATGCAACTTTTGGTTATGCGCCTTTAGGCAGTTGAATTTAGTTCATAACTCATAATTAAATATGAGCTAAAATTTTAATAAGTTTGTAGTAAGCACTTTAGTGCTTGAATATATGAGGACTAAAGTCCATCCTACAAACATATTTACCCTTTTCACTTAATATGACGATATACCAGTAGTTATTTATTGGATTGGAACAAGAATACTAATATTATACTTTTAATTAAAGCCAATAGTGAATATAATCAATGTGATTGGTAGAAAATTTGATACTTTTTCATTAAGGTTACGTCTCACAATTGGCATTGCTGTACTTTCTGCTTTGGGTAATGCTGGTATTGCGTTCTGGACAACCTGGAAAATACAGCAACTTTTAATTAATAGTCATAAACAAAACATTGAAAATCTTACTGTACGTTTTCCACAGGATGTGGAATTGTACAGTGAAATGATGCTACCAGAGGTAGGTTTACAAAAAGCTATTAATAATTTAACAACTAAAAATATATTTTTATGGATTAAAAGTCCTGAAGAAAAATTGTTAGCGAAATCTATAATTTCAGATAACTTATCTAATGCTAGATTATCTGAGTTAATGTCTATAGCCGAAATGCCAATTAGACCACAAGTTTATCAAATTAACCAACGTTACTTTGTATTATGTAGTGATCTTTTACGTGTACGCGGAAAAGTACTGGGAAAATTATTTGTAGTACAAGATATTACTCGTGAGCAAACAATGTTTTTGGCAATAGTACATAGTTTGAGAATCGCGAGTTTTCTGATCGTTATAGTGATATCTGTGGCGATCGCATTTTACGTGCGGCGATCTTTACAACCCTTGTGCGATCTGAGTCAAATGACGGCAGTGCTTTCTATTGTAGATTTATCAAAAGTACAACTATCTGTAGATCATGCACCTAGTGAAGTGAGAGAATTAGCTCAAACTTTCAACATGATGTTATCACGTCTGTCTCAATCTTGGGAACAAGAGCGAGAATTTGTCAGTAATGTGTCTCATGAATTACGTACACCTTTAACAATAGTATATGGTTATTTACAAAGTGTTTTACGACGACAAGATAATTTAACAGAAGTTCAACAAGAAGCATTAGAAACTGCTGCCTCGGAAGCAGAACGTACCATTCATCTGTTAGAAGATTTACTCGATTTAGCACGGGCAGATAGTGGTCATTTACATTTTAATTTTGGATCTTTTTTATTGAATGATTTGCTAGTAGAACTAGTAGAAATGTCAGAAAATTACAGTGGAAGAGAAATTAAATATTTACTGAACACTGAACCATTGGAACTGAAAGCAGATTATAATCGCCTCAAACAAGTATTGCTAAATTTAATTGATAATGCTGTTAAATATTCTGAACCGAATACACCTATATTATTGAATGCAAATAAACAAGAACAAGAGGTGATGATTGAAGTTTGTGATCAAGGTTATGGAATTCCTTTACAACATCAATCTCGAATTTTTGAGAGATTTTATCGCATAGATGAATCTCGGAATCAAGCCACTGGTGGTACAGGTTTGGGATTATCAATTGTCAAGACACTGGTAGAAGGTATGGGTGGGAAAGTATCAGTGCGATCGCGCTTAGGTGAAGGAAGTATATTTACTGTTATTTTGCCCGTCAAATAATCTTGGCTAAATTTTCTATACAATTCATCAGCCTTTTACTCTCTATTTTCTTAGTAACTCTTAATTAACTTCTCAGTCTGATGTAAAAATCGCAACGGATAATCAAAATAGCGATTCCAAACAGGTATGCAGTGATATGTGCATTGATTTTGGCAGAGAAATTTGCGGTACTCTCGATTTAGCAGAGTCACGAGAATGGCTAGTCACTAATGGTATCGGTGGATACGCCTCTGGTACAGTAGCAGGTTTGCTCAGTCGCCGCTACCACGGGTTACTAATAGCAGCCCTCAAACCGCCTGTGGCTCGCACTCTCATGTTAGCCAAGCTGGATGAAACGGTTTTGTATGGCGATCGGATTTACCCTTTGCACACAAATCGTTGGGCTGATGAAATTGTCAGTCCTCAAGGCTACCAGCACATAGAACGTTTTTTTTTGGAAGGTACTATTCCCGTATGGCACTTTGCTTGTGCTGATGCGCTTTTAGAAAAACGAGTTTGGATGCAACAGGGCGCTAACACTACCTACGTGCGCTATGTGTTACGTCGTGCTTCTGCACCATTACAGCTAACACTCAAAGCATTAATCAACTACCGAGATTATCATGGTAGTACGCAAAGCAACAACTGGCAAATGAGTGTTGAACCTGTTTACCAAGGAATTTGTGTAACAGCCTATCCAACTGCTATACCACTTTATTTGTTGTGCGATCATGCGAGCGCCATTCCTGCACATAATTGGTATTACGGATTTAATTTGGCAGCAGAACGCTATCGGGGATTGAGCGACAAGGAGGATCATTTACACGCCGCAACTTTCCAAATTACTCTGAATCCTGGTGAAGCTTTGACCTTTGTTGCTAGCACAGACAAGCAACCAGATTTACATGGTGAAACAACCCTCAGATTGCGCCATGCTCAAGAACAAAAGTTGATCAATCTTTGGAAAATCAACCGTCCTTCCCACGCCAAAGAAACTCCTGCTTGGGTAAACCATCTAGTTTTAGCTGCTGATCAATTTATTGTAGATCGTTCCTTGCCCGATGACATGCATGGCAAAACGATCATCGCAGGCTATCACTGGTTTAGTGATTGGGGACGAGATACAATGATTAGCTTACCAGGGCTAACCATCTCTACAGGTCGCCCCGAAATAGCCCGTTATATTCTCCACACTTTTGCCAAGTATGTCAACCAGGGAATGCTTCCCAATCGCTTTCCAGATGCGGGCGAAATACCAGAATATAATACTGTGGATGCTACTCTCTGGTATTTTGAAGCTCTACGCGCTTACTACAACGCCACAGAAGATGATGACTTCTTAGAAGAGATGTTTCCCATCCTGGCAGATATCATCGATTGGCATTGTCGCGGCACTCGCTACAATATCCATTTAGATGCAGCAGATGGGCTGCTTTACGCTGGAGAAGCGGGAGTGCAGCTGACTTGGATGGATGCCAAAATTGGTGACTGGGTAGTGACACCCCGGATTGGTAAACCGATAGAAGTCAACACCCTCTGGTATAATGCATTACGGACAATGGCTAACTTTGCTCGCCATATTCGTAAACCTTACCAAGAGTATGACGCGATCGCCGATCGAGCTTTGGTGAGATTCTCGCGCTTTTGGAATCAAGAAACAGGTTACTGCTACGATGTTCTCGATGGGCCTGATGGTGATGATCCTTCCCTGCGTCCTAACCAAATTTTTGCTGTCTGTTTACCTGAAAGCCCTCTCAATTCGACTCAACAAAAAGGTGTTGTTGACGCTTGTGCAAGAATGTTGCTGACTTCCCACGGATTGCGATCGCTTGCAACCGAACATTCCCAATATCAAGGACATTATGGCGGCGATCAACTGCAACGGGATAGTGCTTATCATCAGGGAACAGTGTGGGGATGGTTAATTGGCCCCTTTGTACAGGCACATCTGCGAGTTTACAAAGATCCTGTCCAAGCACGGCAATTTCTTGAGCCAATGGCGAATCACCTACACGCCCACGGGCTTGGTAGTCTAAGCGAAATCTTTGATGGCGATCCTCCTATGACACCAAGGGGTTGCATTGCTCAAGCTTGGACTGTAGCGGAAGTACTACAGGCTTGGTTAGCAACTGAAGTGTCATAGTTTCCAAACTAATAACACTTTCATTCAAAGAGACGCTTAATTTCTCTGCGTCTCCTTCTCTATCATTCTCTACTTCTTTAGATCGAGGAGTATCAATCCATTGCAGCTTGATTTATGTGGCATTGGTTACACAACCCAAAAAACTCTAAGGTGTGGTAAAAAATTTTAAAATTATGGGTGACTTGCAATTGTGCTTCTAGTTCGTGGGCTGGACACTGATTAATTGGAATTGAAGTACCACATTGCAAACAGGTGAGATGATGCTTATCTTGCTGCACTAAGCTATAGAGGGCTTCACCGTTAGCCAATGTCCGCACTTGCACCATACCTTCGAGTTTTAAGGTTTCTAAAGAGCGGTAAACTGTTGCCAGACCCATACTTTGATCGCGGTTACGCAATTCCACATAAATATCTTGGGCAGAAATGCCTTGTTTGACGGTTTTGAGAAGATTCAGAATCCGCTCTTGGCTACGGGTGCGTACGGCTTTCATAGACACTATCTTGAAAATAGGGGCAAGGGTCAAGCTATATCTTGGCTGACTTATAGCTTAACGCCAATGATTTGTCATCTTCAATTGTCGCTGAACTGCAACATAAAGATATAGTATGAGCGTAGCAGCATTCAGCAAAAGTCAGTGCAAAGGAAGTATCGAGCCAAAATTTTTGTCACACTCCGTCCTTCAGTTTTAGACCCTGCTGGTGTAGCAGTGCAGTCTGGGCTGAAGCAAATGGGATACAATAACGTAGAACAAGTGCGGATTGGCAAGTATATAGAGGTCACCTTGATCTCACCAGATGAAAACTCTGCGCGTCGAAATCTGGATCAGATATGTGATCAGATGTTAGCAAATCCAGTAATTGAAAATTATCGGTTTGATCTAATTGAAGTTGAATCACAGACTGGAGTGATTTAAAAACGATGGGGAATTCTAATGACAAATGACCAATGACAAATGACAAATGACTAATTATGAAATTTGGTGTTGTTGTTTTTCCAGGCTCTAATTGCGATCGCGATGTTGCTTACGTTACCAGGGACATCTTAGGACAACCAACTCGCATGGTTTGGCATCAAGATACGGATATTGCTGATTTAGATGTGATTATTATCCCTGGTGGATTTAGTTATGGTGATTATTTGCGTTGTGGTGCGATCGCTCGTTTCTCACCCGTAATGCAACAAGTCATCGAACATGCACAAAAAGGTAAATTTGTCTTGGGTATTTGCAATGGATTTCAGGTATTAACTGAAGCAGGATTATTACCAGGAGTACTAACGAGAAATCGGGATTTGCATTTTATTTGCGATCGCACTCCCCTAAAAGTCGTACGCAATGATTTAGCTTGGACACAAGCTTATTCTACTGGTGAAGTTATCACTTTACCCATTGCCCACGGGGAAGGACGATTTTATGCAGATAAAAAGACTCTAGCAAAACTTGAAGATAACAATCAAATAGTGTTCCGCTACCAGGGTGATAATCCTAACGGCTCGCTCAAAAATATTGCCGGTATTTGCAATACTACAGGTAATGTCTTAGGGATGATGCCACACCCAGAGAGAGCCGCAGATCCCGCCGTTGGTGGTACAGATGGGTTGAGGTTGTTTGCTGGTTTGTTAGAGAAAGCAGTCGTGGCAGCAGGAGTTTAGTACATTAGTACGAATTAAGCCTGTGGATAGGGTATTCCTCGTGTTTGCGAATCTAAGCTGAGATGTATTCAGTAACGCAAATCGAGGAAATTATTATGCCCGGTGGACACGCTAGCCATAAAGGCACTTCTGCTAAACCCAACGTCAACGCCAGTGGACTTACTAATGCTGCTGACGATGCTACAGAAAATCCGCAAGAAGTTGTAGGAAATCGTACTGACTCTTCGAGTAGAACGGATGAAGCGACGGTAAATCCTGCTGCTGTTGAGCGTCCGCAAGAACCGGATGAGCAAGAGTAGGGTTTGGCAAATTTTTTATGTAGGGGCGCACAGCTAACTTTGCGCTTTGACACAACAGTTATTCTCACAAAAATATTAAGATCCAACTATTTTTTACAAATAGGTGCAGCCTTTCCCAAGTAAATTGTTTTGTCACCTGGATGAATAATAATCCAGTTTAGCTGTTTTAGACGAGTTGTAAGATTAGATATTGTTACACCTAAATCCTTTTGCATTGCATAAAGGTGAGACCATTTCGTCAAATTACGTTCTGCTACCATTTGTTTCAGAATATAATGAGGCATTAGCAAATAACTAGCAAAACTTTGAGCTTGCCGTTCCATCTTTTGTAGTTGACCACTAACAGCACGGCACAAAAAAGGTTGCATATCTATTTCAATATTCTGTTCTATCCGTTCTTCAAACTCGCCGGCAGTCTTCTGATCAACTTATATCTTGCACCTCTGGGGATAAACCACTAATTAGGCAATAGGAGTGTAAAAAAGTGACTCCAGAAGTGAGAAAAGTTTTAAGTAGAAAAAAGAAGCTTATATAACTAAACAAGATGTGAAATTACGTAAATGAC
>NZ_JBHFLM010000002.1:0-19516 GCF_041928655.1 Pelatocladus sp. BLCC-F211
AACCACGTTTTTTTGTCTGATTATTAACAACAAATATCTCAAATCCCTATTCTATCGTATAAACTAGCCTGATTACGAAACTGGCGATCGCACCCTATAAGCTAGTTACAGAGATACTTAGGCAGTTTTTGGAGATGTCTAGTAAGGACTTTAGTCCTTATATGAGCGCTTAAGCGCTGACTACGAACTTGTTGACTTGCCAAACCACTAGATGGAAATAGGTGAAACTTGGACATCTAATAAATCAATATCGCTACAACTACGTTCTAGCGCTGTAACTAATGAATACTTTGGTTTCCAGTGCAATACTTGCTGGGCGCGAGTGTTGCTGTAGCGTAGCGGTTTGAAGCGGGGGTGCAATCTTGCTGGGATCAGAATGTGAGGTAGTTTGATCTTCCCAGCTAAAAGCGATTGGTTAAACAGCCAAATTGCATGAGCCAGCAGGCGCATCAGTGTCCAGCTAATTGTAATTGTATGAGGTGAGCGCGGCATTATTTTGACTAATTGATTAGCATATACACTCTGAGTTGGCAAATCGTCATCGACGATATTTAGAGTTTTACCAATCGCTTCGTCACTTTCAGCAGCATTGACGATCGCTTCTGCACAATTTTCTACATAAGTCAGAGGTATTTGAGCATTTGTACCGATACGAATCCATAAGCGATCGCTCACCTTAACACCCAACAAAGCATTCCACAAATGCTCTCGTCCGTAAATCATCCCAGGGCGGACAATTGTCACCTTTCCACCATTTTTTGTCTCAAAGTCACGCACAATCTGTTCTTGCATGAGCTTAGTCTGGGTATAGACATCCCGCATTGCAGGTTCACGCTCAATGGGTGAATCTTCAGTGATGGTTGCACCAGAATCAATTCGTAGGTAGTCAAACACTGAAAAGCTACTAATAGCCACGAGTCGCCACACCCCAGATGCAACCATCGCTTTCAGTAAGTTCTTTGTTGCCACAACAGTGTTAGGATACTGGGTAGCAAAATCGCCCTTTGTGGCTGCTGCTATGTGCAGTACGACATCTACACCTTGCAATGCATTGATTAGGTTATCTGGTTTTTGTAGTAAATCTATCTGGACTAATTCTAATCCTGGATGATTGTACCAAGGTAGATTGGCAATACTTGTTGGTCTGACAACAGCGCGTACCTGAAACCCACGTCGCAGTGCTTCAGCCACGGTATACTGTCCAAGAAAACCGGATGCTCCTGTTATTAGTAATTTCATACACAAAAAAAGACCGTATTTTTACAGTTGTATACTTCTAGGGGTTATCTGGGTCTGTCAATATGAACAGTACAGACGGCTGCATTCGCAATGTAGGTCGATACATTAACAATGTAGGTCGATACATTAACAATGTAGGTCGATACATTAACAATGTAGGTCGATACATTCGCAATGTAGGTCGATACATTCGCAATGTAGGTCTATTTTGCCCAAGACATTGGTTCAATTGGCTCAAATGTAGTTGTTAATTTATAGGGAGAGCCTGTGTCTAAAGATTTCTGAATCGCAAGTACAATTTCATTATTGTGCAGAGAAAAGTCAGCTGATAATCGACAAGGACGATTTTCAATGATTGCAGATGCCATATCTGCGACACCTCTACAGAAATCCATTTGCTGGGCGCCTTTATACTTGAAGTGAGGAGCAGGTTTCACGAGTGAATAATTTTGCTTCCAAATGCCTTCAAGTCTCTTGCGGCGAATGTTGATACTGCGCCTGATGTAAACTGGCGCTCCATAATACCAACAATCATGAATGCCAAGTATACCCGTATCACCAATAATCTTCAAAGAATGGTCATGGGGTGCAACAATACTGCAAGTTAATCTGGCAACTACACCAGAGGTAAATTTTATACAGGCTACAGAAAAATCTGGAGTGTTAACATCTAAGGGTACATTAGTTTGTTTATCTGGGATTAGACAGGATGAAAAAGCGCTTACTGACTGTGCAGGGCCAAAAAATGCAGTCAACCATGTCACATAGTAACCTGCGTGTTCTAACGTACACCCAACTTCAAACTCATCTTTATAAGGCCAGGGAGTACCTGATGCACTCACCCATTTTTGATAAGGCATGAGGTGAACTAATCCATCATCCATTTCAGCATAAACAAGCCGAACTGTGCCAATCTGATTTTCTCGCAGTGCTTTCCAAATTGTTTGAGCTGTTTCACTCAATAAACTACATGGTGCTGAGGAAATATATAAACCTTGCTGTTGAGCCAAGTTGACTAGTTCCTCAGCTTGTGACATCTCCATTGCTAAAGGTTTCTCAGAATAAACGTGTTTACCAGCTTCTAGACAAGTTTTAGAAACAGAGTAGTGACTGCTGGGATTAGTTAAATTTAAGACAATATCAACTTGAGAATCATCAAGAAGTTCTTCTAAGGAACCATAAACACGAGGAATCTCATAATATGCAGCAAGTTTGTATGCGCGATCGCCAATGCGATCCATTACTCCTAATATCTGTAATTGCGGATGTAGGGAAAGTGTTTTCAGGTAATAGTCTGCTACATAGCCACAGCCAACAATAGCTATCTTAACCAGCATTAAAATGCTCCTTTGTATTCCACTATCGTTGGTTGGCGATTTGATAATTTATACAAGAAAAATTGGCTCTGACCAATTAATTGCGGGAACTTACCTAAAATACAAAATAAGCCATAGGCGATCGCATCTTTTTGATCAAAACCTCTACTCTGTGTATACTTGTAAGCTCGATAACCAGAGAAAAGATTAGCTAGAAATAGTAACATAATGCTGAAAGCGTGAGTTGGTAAGAAAGTAGCGATCGCCAATAAAGGCAAAATCAAACTCCACATCCAAATCCGCACACTTTCTTTTACCCAATGGTGTTCGGGACTGCGACCGTGTAACCAAGCGCCTTCAGCATAAGCATGACCACTGCGAACTGAACGTTTCCACCATTGACCAAAACGAGTCATTTGCCCATCATGCCATGTCATGTCTGCATTGAGACGCAAAATTTTGCCGCCAGATTGTCGCAGGCGCACACACAGTTCTGGTTCCTCGCCGGCGATTAATAACGGATTGAATCCCCCTACTTTTTTCAAGGTTGTCACCCTGATCATTGAGTCACCACCACAGGCTTTAGCCTCACCAACAGGAGTATTCCATTCAATATCTAACAAGCGATTATATATAGAGTGTTCGGGAAATTCCTCCCGACGCCGACCACAGACCACCACAACTTCTGGATGAGTATCTAATTCACGTGCCGCTGTTTCTAACCATCCGTCTACAATCCAACAGTCTCCATCTACAAATTGGACATATTCAACTTCTGGTTTAACTTGCAACAGATACTCAAATCCTGCATTTCTTGCACGAGCTGCGGTAAAGGGAATAGATAAATCGAGTTCTACAACATGAACCCCAAGCAAACCAGCCAGCGCCACACTCGTATCTGTTGACCCAGAATCAACATAGACAACAGTTGTTTCTTTGCCAATTACTGATAGCAAGCACTGCTGAAGACGCTTTCCTTCATTGCGTCCAATGACAACAACTCCAATTAATTGCAAATTATATACCTCCTTTCTTCCTGTTGTTTATGTCCTCTGTGATTTGTGATTGGCTTTTTTTTATTAATCGTAAAAGAAATCGTAATAAACAAAACCCAATAAAGATTAGGTAAATACAATAAACAACTTTCTGTCACATTGTTTATAGCCAAAAATATCAGATATATCAAAGGCCATATATCTTCTGGTTTTTTACTCGCATATCCTAATTTTAAAGCTTTCGCAAAAGTCATAAAATAACAAAATAAAACCAGTGCTAAACCAATTAAACCAACATCAAGTGCCGTATCAATAAAACCATTATGACCATGAGGTGGAACCCAGCCTGTACCAATTGCTTGACTTGCTTCAACTGCGTAATTACTTTTAGGCGCCCAAAATGCACCACGTCCATAACCTAAGAATGGTTTTTCCATGAATCGAGTTACTGCTACATTCCAAATGATTGTCCGTCCCGTTATAGTTGGGTCTCTACCTAAACCAGTGATTAGTTCTACCCAATAAGTAAAAACTAGTAACGAAACACATCCTAAAAGTAGAATTCCAATATCTATATAAATCACACTGACTTTTCCTCGCCAGCGAAATTTTTTATAGAACATGATGATTAATATAAGGATAAAAGAAAGAACTAGAGAAGTTCTAGAAGTTGAAAATATCATAAACACTAATGACAAAAAAAGCCCAGATATTCTATATAGCAGCAAGGTATCTTTTGCTAAAGACAAAAAAGCTAATGAGCTTAAAACCATCATGCTGCCAAGATAGTTTTTATGTCCATATACTCCTTTCCAAGCTCCTGGATGATCCACCCAATGTCTACCTATACCAGGAAATGCATACACAAAAACTAAGCTTAAAAACATACCTATTAATAGAGTATAGGTAATAATTTTTATTTGCTCTTTCAAACTAAATCTGATAGCAAAATATAAACCAAAATTGGTCATCATCAAGATATCTCTGGAGTTCAGAAAGGTATAGTCTGGAAAGTCTGACCAGAGAAATGAAAAATAAGCTATTGCCGTTAATATAAAAAGTGCTTTGTTGCGATTGATGATGGCGATCGCATCCTGCCAAAAAAGAAAAACTAGAAAGGTAAATATTCCCCAAAGTGAGAATCTGATGAACGTGATCAATCCCTCAGATAGAACTATACCCATTGATTGGGTTCCAAATATCCCTGAGAAAAAGCTTAAGCCTGAAATAATCAAAATTTTTTCGCCAAACCTAAGATATTTTTCTATATTGATTTTCTTCATATTTTATGCTTATAAAGCTTTTCCAAATTTATTCCTACATTCCTAAATTTTGTCTCTTTCTGTACGAATCCATAGCTTTTCAGGTTCAAATATATATTTGAAATAAATAGGTATTTTCCATAAAATATACAAAGGTATAGTTAAAATTTGGTACAAATGTAAGTATTGATGAGCAAATTGACTCCAAGCTAAAAGTATTGATAAAAAGAAACAAAAGCCAGAAAAAACAACAATTATTGCTGGTATCCATGCTCCAACTAATATTCCAAAAATTAAAGAAAATGTCATCAATACTGACCAAATGATGACTAATAGAGATAAAGGTGGTACGCATAAATCTAGAGTAGTTACTAACAAATCCAATCTTTTTTGATAGATTGCTTCCTTCAACAAGAGAGGAACATAAATCTGCATAGTTTGTAAAAGACCGTGTTCCCAGCGAGTTTTTTGGCTTTTGGCTGCTTGTAACTGCTGTGGTAAATAGCCAGTAACTATTGCTTCTGGACAAAATAGTGGTTTGTGTCCTGCAATGGTCAAATCCAAACCAAGTTTTAAGTCTTCGACAATGTGACCACTTGCTAGATTCACTGAGCGAATGACTGACCAAGGAAAGGCCATACCAGTACCATACAACAAGCAAGGCATTCCCAAGCGAGATGATCCCAAGGGACGAACTAAGTTTTTGAGAATGATCGAAAATTGAGAGATTAGGTCTTTTGATGACTGAGAGTTTTTTGGTCTGAGCATTAAATAAGTAGCTTGTACTGGTCGATTGCTTTTGATCGCACACTCACTCAGTTGAGCGATCGCATCTGGATAGACTGTACAATCAGCATCGATAATTACAACTACGTCTGGAGGTTCAGACTCAATCAAGCGTAAGCCGTAGTCTAGAGCGTATCCTTTACCTTTACAGATAGCATCTTGGCGTTCAATGACTGTAACACCCATGCTACGAGCAATCTCGGCTGTGGCATCATGACAATTGTCAGCAATCACAATCAAACGGTCTTGTGGTTTCAACGCACAGATCAATTTTTGCAAGGTGTCACGAATGACAACTTCTTCATTGTGTGCCGGCACTAAGACAGTAACTTTAGTATCTTGCCATTGATCTGGGCGATGCGAAGAGGCGATCGCTAACAGAGCAGCAGTACACTCAATTAGGAAAAATAAGCAGATGATCAATAAGATTGACGTACTGATTAATAAAACGACATGGGTAGACAAAAATAAAAGTTGACTAATTGACATAACACTGAATTATGTGAAGAGGGAACGGGGAAGACGTGTAGAAAATGCAAAAGGGTGTAAGGGTGTGGGGGTGTAGGAGGAGTTATTTTTTCATACTTGGCGATGAAAACTTGTTTGATCAGGACTGACTTCTACTTAATAATTTTTGCGGGAATACCAATTGCTGTTGCTCCCGGTGGGACATCGCATAGAACCACAGCATTAGCACCGATTTTGGCATAATCACCAATGGTGACTTTGCCTAATATTTTTGCACCGGCTCCAACTTCAACTCCTTTACCTAATCTCGGTGCATCATAGGGACGGTCTGCATAACGGCTTCCTAATGTCACTCCTTGGCAAATCTGGGAGTCATCACCAATGACAGCATAGGCGTTGATGATGATTGTTCCTTGATGGTGAACAACGACACGACGACCAAGCTTAACTGTGTAAAGTAGTTCAATCCCGTAGTGATTGCGAATTCTGCGATATAGCATGATGTAGAGAATGCTAAAAGGCAGTTGTAAGATTTTGGGTTTAATTTTCTTGCGCCAAACTCCGAAGCGGTGAACAGCAACACTGCGGAATCCAGGTAAAGTCCAATCACGTCCATGGGCTATCCAGTCTTCTTTGATTTGCTCCCACAGACTTAAATTCGAGTCTTCTGTTTGCTTTTGATTTGCTATCAAGTCTACTTGAACACTCATCGTTCATGACCTATGGTAGTTTGAACACTTTTCATTTACTGGTACTCTTTTGAAGGGTTTGTAGTGAGCGCTTAAGCACACCCTTCGAGAAGCCGCTACCGCGTCTACACTACAAACCCAACAAAGTTGACTTGACAAAGTACTAGCTATCAGTTTTGACATTCTTTGAATCTGAAATGTTGTTAATGTGGGAGTTGAAAATACAGAGCAGTTCGATTTCGCTGTATAAAACGACTAAGTTCTGTGCGGAGGATATCTAGGAAACTAGTTGTGACATGAGCAGGAAGGCGATGGAGCGACACAAATCCGGCTTGTTCACACATTTTTTTCAATGTGACAGGGGTAAAAGCATTGATATGTTCGAGTGGGTGAACAGCATGAAATTCGGAAAAATTTTGAGGCTGACTAATTCCTCGACAATCAGGAACTTCAACGATTAAAATTCCTCTGTCTGCAATTGTGGTTGCAATTTTACGTAGGGTTGTCAGGGGGTCTTCGAGATGCTCTAATACTTGAAATAGTAAGACGGCGTGGACTTTGTTGATCTGAGAAAATTCTAGGGCTTCCAAATTATTGAAAATAGAGATACCCATTTTTGCAGCTCGTTCGCTACGCTTTCGGCTGAAATCAATTCCATAGACATCAAAACCAAAATACTTTGCTAAAGAGAGGAAGTGTCCATCACCACAGCCATAGTCGAGAATACGAAACTGCTCTGTTGTGTTTGGTTCTACTAGCTTTTTGAGCCGCAATAGATGCTTGATACATTGTCGTCCACGTTCAAACAGAGTATCTCGCTTGTTACCTGTTTGATAGTGTGCTTCCATATGTTCGATTTGAGCATCATTAATCCACTCGTCATACAGCTTGTATAACCCTTGTGGTGTGAGGATTCGTTGATGAAAAACCATGCCACAAGTTTGACAACGCACTAAAGAAAAGGTTTCCTCTGCAAGCAAGTCCACTACATCTTTGCTGTAATGACATCTCTTGAGAAAAGAACGAGTAGGTTCATCAGTAAATTTTCCTTGCCACAGGGGATAAAGATTCGAGGAACCACAACTAATGCAGTGCGATCGCTCTCTAAATACCATCTTTTGATTAGAGAGTTGTTCTAAACCGTGTTTCTTTGTGGTCATGTCGATTAAGTTCCGATTTGCAAAATAAGTTTGTTTCTTTCGGAAGCCACGCTTATTGCATTCTTGCTACTCTTTCTAAGTCTGCGGCACTCTTGCGATCGCGAGGACTTGAATAATAAAAGTAACTGCTAGGTTCTTGCTTGGCGTTAACAGCATTAGCAATTATGCCCAAAACATTAGCTTCAGAACGTTCTAGTAGAGACTTAGCAGCAGCAGCACTAGGTGAATCTAAAACACCGGGTCGAGTTACCAGCAAAATTCCATCTGCCATTTTTCCTAAAACTGCTGCATCCGCTATACCAACAAGAGGCGGAGTGTCAAAAATAACGTAGTCATAGTTTTCTGCAAAAACATCAACTAAAGAGGTCATACCCTCAGAGTCAATTAAAGCTAAAGGGTTTGGAGGTATAACTCCTGCGGTCAGTACTGATAAAAATTCCGTAACTTTGTGTACTGCTTCGGAAAAAACTGCCTGACCAACAAGGAGATGACTCAAACCCACTGAGTTGATTAAACTCCATAAATGATGTTGTGTTGGTTTACGCATATCTGCATCAACTAGTAAAACTCGCTTACCTGATTGAGCGATGACCGCAGCTAAATTAGCGGATACTTCTGATTTCCCTTCAGCACTCACAGAACTGGTAACGACTATTTTGCGAACTTTTCGATGGCTAATAAATTTCAGGTTTGCTTGCAGCATTTGGTAGGCTTCATGAATTAATGTGCGAGGTGAAGTAGTGGTAATCACTTGCGGATAAACACCATCTTCTATATCTTGCACAGCACTCACAAAATTATTCGGTTTATATTTAGGAATTAACCCCAACAAAGTGTAACCAAAAAATGTTTCTGTTTCCTTAATTGTCTTCAATGATCTATCAATCAAGTCTACAAAAAATGCAGCAGCAATACTCAGTAACACACCCGCAAAAATACTCCCACTTGCTAACAGAATTTTTGTTTTGGAGATGACTGGCTTTTTAGGAATTTGTGCAGGTTGGACAATTCTAGCATTCCCAATGGTCTGCTTTTCTGCTACCTGAATTTCCTGTAGTCTACTCACAAGATTTTCATAGCCATTTTTAGCAGATTCTAACTTACGTTCTAAACTTTGTTGCTGTTTCTCCAAACTTGGCATGATCGCCAATTGTTGTTGATAATTAGCTCGAATATTAGACAAAGTTCGGAATTTTTTCTCTAATCCCTGCCGTTCTGCTTTTAACTCCACATAATTACCAACTAATTCTTCTCTAATCTTGCCTATTTGCAATTTGCTAGGAGAAACTAAGGGAATTCCTGAATATTGCTGAGTCCGTTGTTGCAGTAAAGAATTGAGAGTTGCTTGTTGATTTTTTAAATCAATAACTATTGGATTTTTCTCGGTATAAATTGCCCTGGCGTTTGCTAACTTGGTTTGAACTTTTTGCAACTCAGTCAAAACTTCTTGGACTCCAGGTATTTGACTCAAGGAAGCAACAGTTACTGCTTGATTTTCACTAACATTTAGTTGACTGGCTATCTGTGTTTCTTGAGCGCTCACATCTGCTAATTCAGCCTTGATTTGATTCATTTCTTGATCAAGCTTGGAAATGATATCAATAGCTGCGCTTGATTCTTCTGCAAGCTGAATCACTCTGTTTTGGATTTTAAATTGACGTAATGCTTCAGCTGCTCTTTCTAATTCTCGACGAGAATTAGGTAGTTGTTCTTTAATGAATTCACCCGCAGCAGAGACTTGAGCGCGGTTAGTTTGAATGTTGTTCTTTACATAAGACTTCATTAATTGATTGACTATTGCTGCGGCTAATTCAGGATCATTTGAGGCGTAAGAAACTTTGAGGACGTCTGTTCCTACAATTGGTTTGACATTGATTTTAAGTAATTCTGGGTCAATTAGTTTTCCTTGTTCATCTTTTAACTCTAGAGCAGTAATAACTTCTTGCAACATTGGATGGGAATTCACAATTACAGCTTGGGTTTCTAGGGGATTACCCTCCCGCATTAAGGCTTCTAAATCACCAATTTTTTCCCCTACTTTTGTCAGCGATGATGTACGGTCTGATTTGAAAAGTAGTATACCATCTGCTTGATATTCAGGTTTTTGCATGAATAGAGCTAAACCTGATAATCCAATGGAAGCAAGAATGATTGATACTATCAATCGCCAACGGCGTTTGAGAACAAGTATGTACTGTTGAATTTCTGTTTCTTGTGTGTAGCTATTAGTCTCCATACAACAAGTTTCCTTGTGGTGGTTATATACACATATCGCACTTAATAAGCACCTGATTTTTGCGCTACGACCTTCACGGTTTCTAGTAAAATTTTCAAATCAAGCCAGAGTGACCAATTTTCAATGTAATGAATATCTAGTTTCACTCCATCTTCAAAGTTATCAATATCAGAGCGACCAGAAACCTGCCACAATCCGGTAATACCAGGTAAAACTTCTTGACGAATAAAGTGCTTTGTTTTAAATCGTTCAACATCCCTACTAGGAAGGGGACGAGGACCAACTAAACTCATTTCTCCGACTAAAACATTAAATAGTTGCGGCAATTCATCTAAACTGTAAAGACGGAGAAATTTACCTATCTGGGTAATTCGAGGATCATTTTTCATTTTAAACAGAACACCATCTTTGATTTCGTTATTCTTTTCTAGAGATGCTTGCAGTTTTTCGGCATTATTTACCATTGTCCGAAATTTCCAAATTTTAAAAATTTTTCCATGTAATCCGACTCGATTTTGTTGGAAGAAGACTGGCCCTGGAGAGTCTAATTTAATTAGTATTGCGATCGCTAGATAAATCGGAGATAACAATAATAATAGTAAGACTGAAGAAGTAAGATCAAAACACCTTTTTATCCAAAAATCACTACCTGCAATAATTGGTGCAGGGATCGTCATACAAGGTACTTGACCAAGCATCCAGAAAACTGATTTGGGGTAATAAATATCAGTTTCCATTGGTAGAATTCGTAAAATAATACCAGCAGTCTGGAAATGCCAACAAACATAGAGACGATTTTTGATGGCATTCCAAGAAACAAAAACTTCTGTGATACCCTGTTTACGAAGATACTCAAAAGTAGCTTCTCGATTCACCAAATCTAAACAGCTAGGATCAGCAATTCCTTGCACTGTGTAGCAATTTTCTTTTTCAATTAACTCAATATGATTTTTTTGGTCTTTATGATCAGTAATGAGAAAAACTGAATGACGAATTACTCCTTGATATCGAAGTTGTTTTGTAGCCACATCAAAGATGAAGCGATCGCAACAAACTAAGACTACAGAACAAACCCAAAATATCAGAAAAGTAGACCGTGATACATAACTATCTGGTTCGTAAAGAAAGGCTATGCATAAAAGTAAAATGTCTGCTAATGATACTGCTTGAATCAAACCAAAATAGTTACGACGTTCTTTTCCCGGTTTATAGAGTCCTTTAACTGCGATTACACTTATCCCTGTGACTAACATGAGCATCAGTAAAGATATTTGTTCCGCCAACAGGAATTCTATGCTTGTTCCGTAATATGCTGCTAACATCCATGCCGCAGTTAAAGCAATAATATCCAACAAAATCAGCGTTATGACTCGCAGTATCCTAATTTTTAATCCTCTTTGGATAGTCGTACCTTTCGCTGACCGCAAATCTGGTTTAAAAGTTGTAAATGTGAGAGTATTAGTTGTCATAATTTTGAACACAAATTGATTTTTTCACCAACAATCAAACATGTACGAAGTTTATATTCATGTTTTGGATGAATTCTTGACTCAGGGTTTCTAAGTTTTTGATAATCTTAGGAAATAGAATCAAAAACTCTATTCAAATTTTGTCACTCCGATGCGTTGTTTTAGTACCAACCAAACAAACAGAGGATTACCCATGATATAGCGTTTCCATAGGCGTCGGGGTTCAATTAATAAGCGGAAAAACCATTCTAAGCCAGATTTTTGCATCCATAATGGCGCTCGTTGCACCATATTACTCACGAGTTCAAAACTAACTCCAATACCAATTGAAATGGGTACATTTAGGGTTTTGTAATTGTCATAGATCCAGAATTCCTGCTTAGGAGAACCCAAGCCTACAAAAAGAATATCTGGTTTGGCATTTTGAATTTTAGAGTTAATAATTGCTAGTTCTTCTGGCTGCGATTCAAAACCATATGGTGGGCAGTATGTATCGATTATTTTGAGATTGGGATATCTTTTTTCTAGAACTTCCTTTGCTTTTGCAGATGCTCCGGGGCGTCCTCCCAAGAAGAAGATTTTGAGGTTTTTTTGAGATGCGATCGCACATAATTTCTCAAACAAATCTGTGCCATTGACTCGACCTTTAAGTGATGTCTGCAAAAATTTTGCCGCCCATAATAGGGAAACCCCGTCTGGTACTACTAAAAAAGCGTGACGATAATATTCACGAAAACGAGAATTGCTTTGTAGCAGTACAACATGTTGTGCATTTGGGGTGACAACATATTTTGGCTCTTTCCCTACTAGTACGTGTTCGACAATCTGTTCAACAACTTCATTAAAACAAAGTTGGTCAATTTCCACACCACAAATATTGATCTTCATGGTTCACCCTGGATTAAGATAGTCAAGTATGATTTATTACATACTTGAATAAATGCAAGTGGTTTCTGGAATTACAAATTAGTTATCTTTTGGGAGCGTGATCAAACGCTCTAGCTATAGCATTCCAAGCCAGTTTGGATTTCATGTTTGAATCCAACGGTAAAGGACGGACTGGTGATTTATCTGAACGGGGAAAAAAATTTGATACCCAAGTGTACTTATCGCTCAATCCCCAAGTTAAAACTGCGATGACTGCTCGCTCATCTAAGACAATGTTCAAATAGTCTTCATAAATACCTGCAACAATGCGATCGCGTACAATCGGATCTGAAGTTAATTTCTGGTCTATCACATCTAGTTCGGTAATCAGAATTTTAAGACCAAGACTCGCCACATCTGCAAGAAAATTCCGCAATTTTTTAGCATTTAAGCCAGTTTGATGACCCATGAGATGAGATTGCATACCAAAACCATGAATCGGTGTTCCTCTTGATTTCAGTCGCTCTAGCAGTTTTAAAATAGCAGTTCTTTTGGCTTCATCTTTGGGGTTGTCATACTCTAATCCATAATCGTTATAGACCAACATAGCTTTAGGATCAGTAGCCGCCGCCGTCCGAAAAGCAAGTTCGATGTAATCTACACCTAAAAACTCTAGCCAAGGTGACTTTCGTAAGCTGTCAGTTCGTCCATCATCTGGTTCTATCGCCTCGTTGACTACATCCCAAGAGTGTATTCTCCCCCTATAATGTTTAGTCACTGTTGTAATATGTTCCAACAAAAAGTTTTCTGCATTTTTGCAGTTAACTACTTCCTGAAACCACACAGGTAAAGCTTGATGCCAAACTAAAGTATGTCCACGGAACAACATATTGTGAGATTGTGCAAACTGAGCTAACCAATCTGATTTGGTAAAGTCAAATTTTTTGGAAGTAGGTCGTATCTTATCCCACTTCAGTTGATAATCTGGCACCAGCATATTGCACTCCCTAATAAAGCTGGTTTTCAAATCTTTGTTTGACACCAAATCATCCTGTACAGCAGCAGCCCCATACATTAATCCCTTTGCTGTGGCGCGATCTTTCAAAGAAGTTTTCCCAAAAACTTTGAATTCTTTGCTTGAATTATCAAGTACTTGACTGTACATGAAATTTCTATTTGTTTCAATACCAACAGCACTTGTTCCAGCTAAAACTGATAGGCTCGCATACAAAAAATAACGTCTACTCAATGAGATTTTTCTGAGCATATATAGGCTAGCAAAGGGTGTTTATATAAAAAAATGCTTATTTGAGGCATCATAATTGTTAAAACGATAAAGCAAAATTTATGAAATTTATTTATTGTTTTTTTCAATTTGCATCTAGCTTATTAAATATGAAAAAACCATGTTTGAGTCAATTAGACTTTAGATATATCTCAGTAATGGCTTTAAAATATCTTTTTTTGTGATTCAAATTACTTATTTTGTAATCAAAAATAAGTAATTTGTGTTGATTGAACTGAGATCAATAAGACCATCTAAGCTCTAATCAACTCTTTTAATCACATGTTTATTAATTTGTATTTGCTCTAGAGTCACACAAAAATCAACATTTCATTACTGAAATCTCTATTCTCATTCAATCTAAATTATCAAGTCACTCTAAACTATGTCCTTAGAAAGAAAAAGGATTTTTTTGTAGCTTCCTACACTGAGAATGCATATATATGTCTATTAATGGATTATCAAACTGTGCAGAACATATATGAAAATCGCAGTCTTAAAAAGCAATAGGCAATAGGCAATAAGCACTCTTGCTATAGGGGAATCCCCACTGATGATTCGGGCAGGGTTTTACCACTATTACCTGTTGCTTGTTCGTTGGCGCAGCCTTACCGCAGGGTAGGGCTTGGTCAAAATAAGGTAGAAATCAAAATTTATTACTGACCAGCTTTAAAAGCCAAAAATAGCATTATTTACTTGCTGCTGCAAAGTATTTTTGGTTTTCAAAGGGTTTTCCAAAAGCTATCTATATCATGCAACAATCTTACAGTAATTTTGATATTTATTTCAAGTAGCTAATTTTTAGCATAACTCGCGATAATTTGCTTTGATTGATTATATAGTTGCATGGAATGACGAATATATTGAATATTTTATAATTTTCAAATTATAGTTGCTAAAAACAAACAAAACTCTTTTCAAGATAGATATTTATACATGCATCAAGTAGGAGCTTGAGAATAAACATATTACAAAAACACAAAAGAAGTCATCTAAGGAGTTTGCATGAATATTATGATTTTAAAACCTCAAAAAATCAAAGACTATTTAAAGCAGCATCTATAAATAATGCTAAAAATACAATTTATTTGGTAAATATAACCCAATACGGTTCGGTTCAGAATTTTTCGTCATAATTTTGGGTATGTAGAGACGTACCATGGCACGTCTCTGGTGGGTTTAAATATCAATCGATTTGTCTTATCCGAACCGTACACTGCCAGATAACAAAAAACGAATGACAAATGACGTAGACGCGCCAGCGGCTTCCCGCAGGGTATGACAAATAACAACTCTCGCCAACTACCTACCATTCTTCAGCCCAGTAGATGATCTCTAAAGCTGATACATTAATGGCGACACCGTAACTATCACCATGATTCCACTTAAAATCAGAACTACTTCTATCGTTTGCACCCAATACTAATATTTCATATGAGTTAGGAAAGGAATCTTGTTGAGAGTTACTAGTATAAAAAAAAGTAGTAGGAACACCATTAGGTAGGTTGGCATGGATATTAGTGTTACCACCAATGTATTTGTGTTTAGCGATCGCTTCGTATTGATTATGTAAATTGTTTATTTGTTCTTGTGGAAGTTTTAATCGAAGTTGAAAAAAATTATTGTTGTTTCCTTGTAAAAAACCACGAGAGTAAGCAAGGCGAACATTCGAGGCATTAGCCGGAATTTTATAAGGAAAATGCCTGACTTGGTTTTGATTTAACCAAAGTTTTTGCCGTATTTCTTGGTAACGTGAGGCATCTTGTATAGTTTTAACTTGATTGTTGCTATTAAAAGCTTGTTTGAAAACGAAACCTACCCCAACAATGCCAATACTGCCAAGAAATATGAAAACAGTAATGGCAATTTGTACAAGTTGTGCAGACGCATAGCGCCTTTTTGGCAAACTTCGTTTCATTGAGTTGGGTTTTCACAATAGTTATATACCCAACTTTTATCTAAAATCGTAGAATTTCGGAATAGATTCTAAGTGGATTTACGCAAAATTTACAGAAAATTTATTAAAGCAGTATAAGAAAATGGGGAATGGGGATCGGGAATCGGGGACAAGGAGAGCCACTGCGTTGCGCGGGTCCCCCGCGTTGTAGCACGTGGCGTGGACAAGGAGGACAACGGAGCAATTTTTCTCTTTTGTCTCCCCACACTCCCTACACTCCCCACATCCCTCAATCTCTCCTAAAAGCTACCAAAAATCATGCCAGTTAATAGGATGAAACCAATCCAAACGTTTTGCCGGAACATTTCACCATATGCCGAATTAGGTAAATCTTGTTGATTTAAGCGAACAGACTGCCAAATCCAACCAGCAGTAGCAACTACAAGACTAAACCAAAAAGCTAGGTGAAGATGAATAGCTATTCCTAACCAAGCAAGACAAAATATAGTACTAGCAAAGAAAATTACAATGGCGATCGCTGCATAATCACCAAAAAATAAAGCACTGGAATTTACACCAATACGCTTGTCGTCAGAGCGATCGCTCATGGCATAAACAGTATCAAATCCCAGCGTCCAAAACACAGTTGCGCCCCAAAGTAGCCAAGTCGGTTGAGAAAGATTTTGTGTGACTGCACTCCAGCTAATCAACACCCCAAAACCCCAAGCAATTGACAGCACTAACTGGGGAACAGGAAACACTCGTTTTGCGGCTGGATACAGCAAAATCACTGGAACTGCTGCCACGGACAACCAAAAAGAGATGGGGTTAAGATAGAAAGCAAGAACCGCAGCACATCCTAAAGCTACTATCGCGATCGCAATACCAACTTTTACAGAAAGCGCACGGGATGCAAGGGGGCGATCGCGCGTTCTTTCCACTTCTGGATCTATATCTCTATCCCACAAATCATTAACAACACAGCCAGCAGCGCTTGTAGCAAGCGTTCCTAAAATGATCACGCCAACCAATGGTAGAGGCGGCTTACCAGCAGCTGCCAAAAACACAGCCCACAAGGCAGGAATCATCAAAATTAAACGTCCTTCCGGTTTGTGCCACCGTAATAATCGGATAATCACAAGCCAAGTAGGTTCCTGGTTACGTTCTGGGGTACTGAGCATAGGGGATCGGGGATCGGGGACAGGGGAGCGGGGAGACAGGGGAGCGGGGACAGGGGAGCGGGGATTGGGGACCCCGCCTTCCCCGATCCCCGATCCTTAATTCACACATCTTCACATATATAGAATAACTTTATCTGAAACAGTAAGAAGGCTCACACGCTCACCTGTACTCAATCAGTGTTGAGATGAATTGCGAGTAATACCATTTCACGAAAACCCTGATACAAATGATTAGTTTCTAATTCTTTCCCCCTGCACCCTGCTCCCTGCTCCCTTGCCGTCCATTTGTATCAACATAAAAGTGAAACGGTATAACGCATTGTCCCCTCCAAAAACAGGAAGGCTTTGATTAGAAAAATCCGATTGGCCCTCGCGATAAATCAAGGGGCTTTAAGCAATCGGATTTTTGGTACGTCGAAGACCCTCGTGAGTTGAGTTGCGTAGTTTGATTGTATTTGAGCGTAGCGAAAACAAAGAAAACTACAGCGACGAAACGAACAAAATATTGATTGAATCACGGCTTTTTTGGTAAAATTAACTTGGTCAATGACCCACCCGACTGTATGGAACAGAAAGGCTAACTTCAAAGTAGTAAAGCTTGCCGCAGCAACATCAGAGATCGGGGAAAGAACATTTCTAGATGGTATGCCATTGCAGTAAATCCGAGGAATGTTGTACGAACAAAAATTAAACTGCCTATGGAAGATGGGCATCTGCCTGGGTTCTCCTTTGAGGAGATAAAGGTCGCAAGACCAGAGACGCTGTGTAAGACCAAGTTAAGCACGGGTTTAATGAGGCAACGGCGGCTGAGACGGGAAGCCTACTGTGTACGCGAAGCGTCACTGTAGGTACTTCACTTCATTTACTGAGAGAACAATAAATGGTCAATTTGGTTTCTGCTAGCTGGGGGAGTACGCTAACTCAAACAGACAAGCAACAGCGAATCATCGCTGCGATTGATTTGGGAACCAATTCTCTGCACATGGTAATTGTGCGGATTGAAACAACACTACCAGCATTCAGCATTATTGGTAGAGAAAAGGAAACTGTGAGATTGGGCGATCGCGATCTAGTCACAGGATGCTTAAAAGCAGAAGTGATAGAAAGAGCGATCGCTTGCTTGCGACGTTTCCAAGAAGTTGCTAAAACTCTCAACGCCGAAACAATCATTGCTGTAGCTACTAGTGCTGTTCGAGAAGCACCCAATGGTAAAGAGTTTCTACACAAGGTAGAAGTTGAGTTGGGTCTGAGTATTGATTTGATTTCCGGCCCCGAAGAAGCACGTCGGATTTACCTGGGTGTACTTTCGGGGATGGAGTTTAATAACCAACCCCACATGATTGTTGATATTGGTGGCGGTTCCACAGAACTCATTTTGGGTGACACTCACCAAGCACGAACTCTCACCAGTACCAAAATTGGTGCAGTTCGCCTGACGAATGAATTAATTAAAAGTGATCCTATTAGTAATGCTGAGTTTCAGTACCTACAAGCCTATGCACGGGGAATGTTAGAACGTTCTGTAGAAGAGGTACTGGCAAATCTAGAATATGGTGAACAACCCCGCTTAGTAGGAACATCCGGTACGATTGAAACTCTGGCGATGATCAACGCCCGTGAAAAATTGGGTTTTGTTCCCTCTACGCTGAATGGTTATCAGTTTAGCCTCAAAGACTTGCGGGAATGGGTAAATCGCTTGCGGAAAATGACTAACATCGAACGGGCGACAATCCCTGGTATGCCAGAGAAACGGTCAGAAGTGATACTGGCTGGGGCAGTAATATTACAGGAAGCAATGAATTTGTTAGGGATAGAGGCGATCGCAGTTTGTGAACGCGCCCTCCGTGAAGGCGTGATTGTAGACTGGATGCTCACCCACAGCTTAATTGAAGATCGCCTACGTTATCAAAGTTCGGTGCGCCAACGCAGTGTTCTTAAAACTGCTAAGAAGTACCATGTCAACTTAGAACATAGCGAGCGTGTTGCAGTCTTTGCCCTGAGTATCTTTGATCAAACTCAAGGCATACTCCATAATTGGGAAAGCGAACAGAGACAGCTACTATGGGCTGCGGCAATACTTCACAACTGTGGTCATTTTGTCAACCATGACTCTCACCACAAACATTCATACTACTTAATTCGCAACGGCGAATTGCTAGGTTATACCGAAACCGAGATGGAAATCATCGCCAATATTGCCCGTTATCATCGCAAATCTCCGCCCAAGAAAAAACATGAGAATTTTCGCAATTTGCTGCATAAAGAACACAGACAAATCGTGAGTCATTTGAGTACAATTCTCAGATTAGCAGTTGCTTTAGATCGGCGACAAATCGGAGCAATCCAGCAATTGCAATGTGAATTTATTCCAGATACACGAGAATTGAAAATGCGAATTTTTCCATCTCGTCCTGATGATGAATGCTCTTTAGAACTCTGGAGTTTGGATTATAAAAAAGGAGTATTTGAGTCAGAATTTGATGTGAAATTAGTAGCTACTTTGGAAAAGTCCGCTGTGATAGTTCATTGACCTCTCCCCGCCATAAATGGACGGGGATTCTAAACTGTTGCTGCGAGGAAGGCGTTGCATCCGTTCCTCTGCGCTTTGTAGTTTTGGTTTCCCAGATGCGGTATCTGGTAGCAAGGGTCAAAACTTGCCTACAGAC
>NZ_JBHFLM010000020.1:0-20354 GCF_041928655.1 Pelatocladus sp. BLCC-F211
TCCGGGTGGTATGTATTACGCTTCGGCGCCAGAAGTAGTCGGACAATGTAGTGTTAAACCTTTATCACTAGGAAAAACAGCAGATAAATTTATTCCACCCTACAAAGAACCATTTATTTCTCTGCAACAATGCCCACAACAACTCAACCAGCTCAATGCACCTGCCTTTTGGAGTGGTGAATATCCCATTACTAGACGTTTATTTGTAATTGTCAAACAAAACAATCAAACCGATCAGCAAGCAGGAGAAACCTATGCTAATTTGCTGCTGACAAACCAAGGTCAAGAATTAATTGCTAAAACTGGATTTGTCAGGATGAGATGATTTAAGTAGAACAGCGTAAATAATTAAAGGTTTGTAGTAAGGACTTTAGTCCTTATTTGAGGACTAAAGTCCTTACTACGAACTAGATTTCAATAATTTTACATTACTTCACATAGTTTGTTTTTTTTCAAATCGTTCTACTTATTTCATTTGTTGTTTGTTGGTAGTTGTTTATTGTTGGGATGGTTGGAGATTGAGCAATAAGCTGTCGTTAGATCACAACAAGTTGTCGTTAGATCACAACAAGTTGTTCTTAGATCACAACAAGCTGTTCTTAGATCACAACCCTAATCTCCCAATTCCAACTTTCCCCGGTAGCCAGTTACAAGTCGGCTACCATCTTTAAAAATATGAATTTCGATCTGATCACTTGCCCAAGAAATGCGATCTTGCAAAGCTGGATTAAAGACATGAACCCGTTGATTGCTAGATGAAACAGGAGAGTCGGGTGAGTTTAGCGCTAGTGATTGAATGTAGGGGCCATCAATAAGTATATCTAACTGGTCTAATAATTCTTGAGAGCCAGCTGGAGCGTATTCAGATTGTAATTGCTCTAAGGTAAAACCAGTAAATGACATCACGTTCAGTCCCGCCGCTTTCACTTTGCGCGCCACACTTGCCAACGCCGCCGCTTGCCAAAAGGGTTCACCACCAGAAAAAGTCACACCTTGATTGCGGGGATTAGTGAGAATTTTTTCTGCCAGATGATCTATGGTTACAAGTTGATTCATCTCAAATGACCAAGATTCTGTATTAAAGCAACCTGGACATTCTCGCAAGCATCCTTGTACCCAAACTACAGCACGACATCCAGGCCCATTCACTTCAGATTCATCCACATAACCCATAATGTTGAGATATCCGGCGGGAATCTGCATTAGTGACATGTATGAGTCGGTTTTATTTTGAGTCATAGTTTTTTCTCTGTAACGAATGTATATGTAGGAATCCGGTTTGATTTATGAACTTACTCGTTAAGACCGGGAACTCTTAACAGGGAACAGGAAGTTTAGTGAGTTTTTAAGCGCAGAGCGCAGGCTACACCAACAAAAATCAAATAAGAGTCCTATAGGTCAGTTAAGTATTGATATTTAGGAAACTGCACCGAGTCTTTTTCAACATGCAACTGCGGTTGACAGAGTACTACTTGCAGGCTACAGGTAAAAGATGAGGAACTCGTGAGGAATGGGCATGGGGCATGGGGAATTGGGCATTGGTTATGGTTAACAATTACTAACAACCAACAAGCAACTATCAACTATTCTTAAATTTATCGATGTGTATCTATGTTGAACTGTGGTTTGAGACACAGAAACTGAAGGGCTGGGAACTACGATAGATTTTGCCTGAGTAGGTAATACCCAATCCTCAATCCCTAATCCCTAACCCCTAAAATCTTCGTTAATCTCTGCCTCAAGCATCCCCCAACACCCTACACTTATCTCTAGTAGACATCTCCGAAAAATAATATCAAAGCCTTGTGCAGTCAGGGTTTATACCTGATTTCTGGAGATGTCTAGTCCTTAATTGCTCGATTTAGAGCTAGGAGAAATAAGTGCAAAATACGAATTTTCGAGAACTCGTCTTAGGATTAGTTGTCATAGTTTCGCTACTTGGTTTAATTGGATTCTCCATTATTGACACGAGTAGCCGCCCTGCTTTCCTTGATGTAGCTAAGGTAAGTATCGGAGCTTTTATTGGATATCTAATCCCAAATAACAAATAACCATCTTGTGTAACAAGATGGTTATTCAATAGTTCAAATGTGTTTTTGACAATCTCCTCTATCTGCTGCGAACAGATAGAGGATTTTTGTTCACTTAATTTAAGATCTATCAAAAAGTTTATAGTAAAACCTGCCAACTTGGCAGTTTGGCAAGTCCAATAGATTTTTTGTTGAGTACGTGATACCAAACTCCAGTCCCAAATCCCCAACCCCTAAAATATTCGTTAATCTCTGCCTTAATAATCCTCTAACAGCCTATGCTAGATAGTCGGGCTAGCCACTGTGAGTGTTTGTGTTAGCGGTAAGAACTAATTCACAAAAAGGACAAAGAAATAGATGATTGATACTGCTATTGAAGCAATTGTGGCTCGCGAAATTCTTGACTCGCGGGGTAGACCAACAATAGAAGCAGAAGTACATTTAATGAATGGTGCTGTCGGATTGGCGCAGGTTCCGAGTGGTGCGTCAACCGGCACTTTTGAAGCCCACGAATTACGCGATGGAGACAAAAGCCGTTATGGGGGCAAGGGAGTACTTAAGGCTGTACAAAATGTCAAGGAGATAATTGTCCCAAAATTACTACACATGGATGCCCTTAATCAGGAATTCCTTGACCGCACGATGATTACTCTCGATGGTTCTCCTAACAAGTCTAATCTGGGGGCGAATGCGATTTTGGCAGTTTCTCTAGCAGCAGCCAAAGCAGGTGCAGAATCTTTAGATATTCCTTTATATCGTTATTTGGGTGGGCCTTTAGCGAATTTGTTACCAGTGCCATTAATGAATGTCATTAATGGTGGCGCCCATGCAGCGAACAATGTGGATTTTCAAGAATTTATGATTGTTCCCATCGGAGCATTTTCTTTCCGGGAAGCGTTACGGTGGGGTGCAGAGGTATTCGCTACCCTTAGCCAGGTATTAGATGAGAAGGGTTTACTTACTGGTGTGGGAGATGAAGGCGGTTTTGCACCTAATTTAGAGTCAAACCAGGTGGCTTTAGAATTGCTGGTTGCTGCGATTGAAAAAGCTGGGTACAAGCCAGGAGAGCAAGTAGCTTTGGCGTTGGATGTGGCTGCTAGTGAGTTTTACAAAGATGGGCAGTATGTTTATGATGGTAAGCCCCACTCACCAGCTGAGTTTGTTGACTATCTCGGACAACTAGTTGACCAATATCCGATTGTCTCAATTGAAGATGGGTTACACGAGGAAGACTGGCAAAATTGGCAATTACTCACCCAGAAGTTAGGCGATCGCGTCCAGTTGGTAGGAGATGATTTATTTGTTACGAATGCTACTCGCCTGCAAAAGGGTATTGATCTCAAAGCTGGTAACGCAATTCTGATTAAACTCAACCAAATTGGTTCACTGACCGAAACTTTAGAAACCATTGATTTGGCAACTCGCAACGGTTTGCGATCAGTGATCAGCCATCGTTCTGGTGAAACAGAAGACACAACGATCGCTGATCTCGCTGTCGCCACTCGTGCAGGCCAAATCAAAACAGGTTCTTTGTGTCGTAGTGAACGGGTTGCAAAATACAACCGCTTGCTGCGAATTGAAGATGAATTAGGCGATCGCGCCGTATATGCCGGTGTGGTAGGTATGGGACCAAAATAGGGATTGAGGATTGGAGATCGGGGATTGGGCATGAATCAGTTATCAGTTATCAGTGATCAAATTAAACTGGTAACTGTTAACTGTTAACTGATAACTGAGAAGTTGTCCCCGATCCCCAATCCCCGTTATGGATAAAAGCCTAACTTCGGTAATCCCAAAGTTTCATCCCAATCCATCATGATGTTCATACACTGAATTGCTTGACCTGCCTGTCCTTTGATGAGGTTGTCGATCGCTGACATGACGATCGCTCTGCCTGTGCGTGGGTCAACTTCTATACCGATATAACAAAGATTACTACCACAAGCCCATTTGGTTTGGGGATAAATACCGGGATCACAAATTCTCACCCAAGGAGAGTTGCGATAAAAGGCTCTGTAAATGGTAATTAAGTCATCTCTGACTAAGCCAGGATCGCGTAAGGAAGCATACACCGTGGATAAAATACCGCGTACCATCGGCATGAGATGCGGAGTAAATTGGATGGTGAGTTCATGACCTGCTAGTTCGCTGCAAATTTGCTCAATTTCCGGTGTATGACGGTGACGGGCGACACCATAGGCTGCGAGGGAGTTATCTGCTTCGGCTAACAACATGTTGATTTTAGCTTCCCGTCCGCCGCCCGATGTGCCAGATTTAGCATCAATAATGGCTGTTTCGGGAATGATTAACCCTTGTTTGAGGAGTGGAGAGAGTGCAAGCAGACTGGCGGTAGGATAGCAACCGGGACACCCGACTAATTGGGCTTCGGCAATGCGATCGCGATACAATTCTGGTAGTCCATACACTGCTGTTGCAGCAGTAGCATTATCTTGCCGTTGTTTACCGTACCAAGCTGTGTAAGTTGCCAAGTTGCTAAATCGATAGTCAGCACTCAAATCGAGTACTTTACATCCTTTTTCTAGTAATTTTGGAGCAAGTTGGCAAGCCAGACCATTCGGTACAGAGAGAAAAACTATTTCACAACGGTGAGCAATAATTTCTGGATCAACTGCTTCTATCGATAGATTGACTGTATGAGCCAAATGTGGATATATCTCCCCAAACGGCTTACCAGCAGTGCTATCACCACCTAAGTAAACAAGTTCTACTTCTGGATGATCAATCAGTAGACGCACCAACTGAACACCACCATAGCCTGACGCGCCTACAATCCCAACGGGTACGCGTCTCAAATTGCCCATGATAATAAGATCCTTATCCGCTTTTGGTTAACCTGTTGTCAGCTATCAACAATTGACGTTTTAGCTCAAAGCTATTAGCTCCTAGCATATGACGGTGCAAGATTGAATGCTAACCCCTGATGATTGTTGAACTGTTACAGAATTTGAGTACTAAAACCTAATTTTAGCGGTAGACTTTTCGCTATGTTATATGAAAAATAACTCATCTCACGGCGCATGAAAACATGACCAATGACCAATGACTAGGGTACAATCTGAGAAACAGGATTTGTTAAAAAAATTTACCTTTAGTAGCTAAAATCTGTGTCTGAGATCAAGACAACTTCAACCCAAGCCTTTGAATTTGATTCAATTGACGCCGCTTTGGCAGATTTGAAAGCTGGCCGTGTCATTGTGGTAGTAGATGACGAAAACCGAGAAAATGAAGGCGATTTGATTTGTGCTGCTCAATTTGCGACTCCAGACACAATCAATTTCATGGCGGTAGAAGCGCGGGGGTTGATTTGTCTAGCAATGACGGGCGATCGCCTTGATGAATTAGACTTGCCTTTAATGGTGAGTAATGTTGTTACCGAAAGTCATAATACTACATACGACAATCAAACTGCCTTTACTATAAGCATAGATGCAGGCTTTCATCTAGGTGTAACTACGGGTATTTCTGCGGAAGACCGTGCTAAAACTATCCAAGTTGCAATTAACCCTACCACAAAACCCAGCGATTTACGCCGCCCTGGTCACATCTTCCCCATACGTGCTAAGGAGGGAGGTGTCTTAAAAAGAGCCGGACATACAGAAGCAGGTGTTGATTTAGCTCGATTAGCAGGGCTATACCCAGCTGGAGTCATTTGTGAGATTCAAAATCCCGATGGCTCGATGGCGCGATTACCACAATTAATTAAGTATGCTCAACTGCATAAATTGAAGATTATCAGTATTGCGGACTTAATCAGCTACCGTCTTCAGCACGATCGCTTGATTATTCGTGAAACTGTCACCAAATTGCCCAGTCAATTCGGACAGTTTAATATTTATGCGTATCGTCATACATTGGATAATACTGAGCATGTAGCGATTGTGAAAGGTGATCCAGCAACGTTTAAAGATGAGCCGGTGATGGTGCGAATGCACTCAGAATGCTTAACAGGTGACGCTTTGGGTTCTCTGCGTTGTGATTGTCGGATGCAACTACAAGCAGCCTTGAAAATGATTGAGACTGCGGGGAAAGGTGTTGTAGTATACCTACGCCAAGAAGGACGAGGAATTGGACTGATTAATAAATTAAAAGCCTACTCATTACAAGATATGGGGCTGGATACAGTTGAGGCTAATGAACGTTTAGGATTTCCGGCGGATTTGCGTAACTATGGTATGGGAGCGCAAATGCTCATGGATTTAGGTGTACATAAAATACGTTTAATTACTAATAATCCCCGTAAAATTGCGGGGTTAAAAGGTTATAGTCTGGAAGTAGTCGATCGCGTGCCATTATTAATTGAAGCTAATGACTACAACTCCTATTACCTGAGTACAAAAGCGAAAAAATTGGGTCACATGCTGTTGCAAACATATTTGCTGACAATGGCGATCCACTGGGAAGATGACCCGCAAGCAGTGACAGAACGCTACGAACGCTTAGAGAAACTACGCCATTTAGCGAAAAGTCATGATTTATTGTTACAAGAAGAAGCGCGTCCGTTAGCGATCGCTTTGTTTGACAAACCATCTTTAACAGTACATCTGGGGTTTGATCAACCACGACTAGCAACTCATGACTGGTACAAACAAAAAAATCATCCCTATGTCCAAGCGATCGGGCAAATTCTTGACTATGTTGTCAGTCTATCTTATGTACAAAAGCTAGAGTTTTTGATTTCCCCTGGTGTTGATCCCCTCAGTAATCTGCAAGTGCAACTGGATCGCCAGACCTTCTCAGCAGATACCTTACCTTCATCAATTTGTTGTGAACAGTTGGAAACACAGAAAATATATAGTTTTAATCTGTGAACTACTCCACCATAGCAGAGCTAGAGGATGGAGCTTCTGTGATGCACTTCTGAGCCACCTGCTCCCCATCCCCACCCTATGAGTAGATTGAGGGTGGGGACTTCCGCGACATGTTAAAAGTAACAGGGAATAGAGAATAGGAGACAAGGGAGAATCTATCAAAAATATTCCCCGTGTCTCCGTGTCTCCTTTCCCCAATCCCTATTTTCACGATATCGGCTGACGAAAAGAATGAAGTAAATTAAAAAACTTATCAAAATCAAAACTGCGGGGATCAATTCTTGTACCTGAACGATCTACCGCTCTATGGGTAGTAATGCGCTCATCTGGAACACTACTCTGAGCAATTAACCAAGCTAGAGAATAATATTGTGCATCTGTGTAACCGATGTGATACGGTTCATTGTTACGACCTTCTACTGGTGTCTCTAGAGAGACGTGATAAGCAAAATTATTCACAGATGGTTCTAGACCAGGATTAGTTTGTACACTTTCTAGACCGTTTGAGCCATCAAAAACTGAGTTACCAGCACCAAAAGCACGTTTGTCTGGTGGGACTATATAGATAATTGTTCCATCTAGCGTAATCAAGCTATGGTAACTTACTTGCTTTTTTTCATCAGTATGAGGTGTTTGAAAGGTATTAATCGCACTAGATGCAGAATCACTTGTTTCGTGAAGTACTATAATTGCCTGGTTGTTAATCGGTACACCATTGATATCTGTGGTAAAACGTTCTCCATAATTACTTGGGTTAGCTAAAGCAATTTCATAACTGGGTGTATATTGTTTAAAAGCTTTAGTAGTTTTAAACGAATATTGAGGAATATTTTGTAATTGATCTGCTTGCTTATTTGTTGAAACAGGTTTATCAACAGAAGCCTGATTAACTGATGGTGTAGGAGAATTTTGCAGTTTGTCTGCTTGTTTATTCTGTTTATTATTTGATTCAAGCTTGGGAGTTGGACTAGTCTTTGTTAATGATTTGGAAAAGTCTTGAAATTCCTCTTCTTGCTCTTTCGCTGCTTGTAGCTGGACTTTGGCTGGACTCCAAGCAGTAGGATCTACATCTGTATTTGATGAGTTGCTGCTATTTTGCTGTAAATTTGCTTTCCCGACTACAAGCACAACAGTTAAAGATATAAGCATCAAAGAAATTAGTAGCAATCTATTAATCCAGACGCTAAAACTCATATGTTTAAAAATAAAAATATTGCTTAAATTTATCCTAATATATTCACTTTAAGAGAAAATAATTTGCTATCACATTGAAAATGCTACCTTTTATACCTGGCACTGCGTGTTTCGGTATAATTTTCATTGGGACTGCCTTCTGCCCTCTGCTCTCTGTGTATATTGTAAAAAATATAACTAATTATGACTCGGAAATCACTTGAAGAAGTGATCGCCTTTACGAAATCTCTATTGACGCAAGCTCCAAATTACCGTAGGAAAAGAATAGGTATATAGGTTGTAGAGATAGGTTTATAAACTAGGCATTGTCAGGAGGGTCTGAAGAAATCCGGATAGATTCTATGAAAGCTAGAAGAGACATTCAGTTGACCACTTATTCTTATATGTTTATGTTAATTCACGAATTTAAATGGTTACTTAAGATACCTATAAAAAATTAACATACAAAATTGAGCAGTTAGCTTCCCTTTTTTTCCGCAATTGCCCCAAAGACAACTGAATATACATTGTGTACGGTTTAACTAGGCAATAAGTAATCGGCATCTTTCAAAATGGATGCTCTTTAGCGCGACGAAGTTTTATTTATAGTATTGTCTTGCTCCTATGACTCCAAAACACACCAAGCTCAAATTCCCTCTGTTGCAATATCTGAATCAGCCTTTGTTTAGTTCTAATACCAAATTGGTATTGAATCCTCGACGCTTCGCTCATCTCTACAGAATAGAACTTCTCAAAAAATGCTGGACGAGGGAATGTGATGCCAAGGGGCCTTTTTCTAGTTAGTAGGGAATAGGCGATCAATCAGGCCACGTGCGACAACGCTTTTAACCCGCGCAGCGCAGTGGCTACCCTAATCGCCAAATGTATCAAATTTATAGTGAAACGCGATTAAGCCGATTTCCCAGACGCCAGCAATAAACAGCATAATTATATATGTAAAGTTTATTTGCGTTTTTTACTTATGCCAAAAGCAATTTGGAATGGTGCTGTCTTAGCTGAAAGTGATAATACTGTTGTCGTGGAAGGTAATCACTACTTTCCTTCTGACTCTATTGATCAACAGTATTTCAAAGAGAGTGACACCCATACTACTTGTCCTTGGAAAGGTGTCGCTAGCTACTACAGCATTGAAGTTGATGGACAAGTGAACAAAGATGCAGCTTGGTACTATCCCACTACTAAAGAGAAGGCAAAGCAAATAGAGGGTTATGTTGCTTTCTGGCGGGGTGTGAAAGTCGAAGCTTAGTATAATAAATGACACCAGCTAATTGAGTTGGTGTCATTGAGATTCATCTTAATTTTGGAAATTAGCTTTGAAAAAATATTTCCTTAGATTTAAAAAATCGTTTGATAAAGGTACGAGGAAAGATGTGATGTTGGGAACGATAAACTTGGATAGCTTGTCGTTTTTTTTCTACCACAGACTTGATGGGTAAGATATAAGACTGACCTAGTTTTTTTAAATCGATTTGAAAAAGTACTGGTCTTCCCCAAAATAACCAGACTTGATATTGAAAAAGTTGAGCTTTGATTCCAGACTTGTTGAGTGCATCTTTCACCAAATCATAAGTGGCTTCATGATCTGGATGCTGATCTTTTTGATGGGGAACATAGATTTCTTCTGGTTGAAAGGACTGCAATAGTTGAACTAACTGATTGATAGTATGCAGTTTCTGTTCATTAGACAATTGCCGTAATTCACCGTCAGGTTGGTCGATAAAATATACATCTGATGGTGCAACACCCAATATATTTAGCGCTTCTTGAGCCTCTTGTTTGCGAACTTGAACAATATCTTCTGGTTTGATGTCCAAATAAGATTTATGTCCATCAGTCAGAAAAGCTACTTTGACTGGAACTCCAAGTTCACGTTTGAGCGCAATCAAACCACCACAACCTAAAGTTTCATCATCTTGGTGAGGAGCAAACACTAATGTTGATTTCTGAGTCACTGTTAGCGTTTGACTTTTTTTCGGTAAAATCCAATCAAATAATATTTCTACTTCAATAAATTGCAAAGTATTTGACAGCTTTCCTAATATTTGCGAAGGTATCGTTGTTAGGGACATGTTACAGATTATAAAAAGATTAGTATTCAGGAAGTCATAGCAGAGGTCTAGAGATACTAAACCTCTGCTTGATATTGCCGTAATACAGCTTGAGACAGTGAAAATTTCTGTCTAGCAATATTACATTTTTAGGGACAATTAAAGCGGTAAATATTGATACTTAATACAACCCCAAAATTGCCCTCCACGCCAAGCAAAACTGATTAACCATTTGCCTAAACTTTCTTTGTCACGGATTTGCAAAAGTAGAAGTTGCATAGTCAGTATTACTGATGTTTTTAACAAAGTTTTCCATGTCACCAGTTGCGGCATCCCAAGGGGACGATGTTTTTTATACACTAAAATTCCACCTTTACCCACATCCCAACTGCGGCGATATATGCTGGCTAAACTATCACGTAATCGGATATGAGCGATCGCATCTGGTACGTAGTGAAGTTTAGTTCCTACATAACTTGCTCTCCAGCAATAGTCTACATCTTCGCTCTGATATAGGCTTTCATCAAAACCACCAAGCTTTTCATGAATGGCGCGTTTGATACCTAAATTACCGCTACCTGCAAATGGTAGGTAGTATGTATTTTCCATCACTCCAGTACCATTTTCAAGTTGATAACACTTTACTACCCAGGGATTACTTAATTTGTTGTAATCATTATGGCCAGCAATAAAGTCGTATTTGGAAAGTGCTTCTCCCATTGCAGCTAACCATCCAGGCGCAACTTCATCATCAGCGTCAATGAATATCAGTGATTCACCTTTTGCTGCTTTTGCACCAACATTGCGAGCGTGTGATGCACCTGTACGATCAGATGCATCGACGATACGCAAATTAGGTATACTCATCTTATATTTTTCTACAACTGATAATGTGCTGTCAGTCGAACCATTATCAGAAATGATCACTTCCCATGCTTGTGACCATTGTTGATGAGCAAGTGCTTCAAGTTGAACAGTGATAGTTTTCTCTGCATTTAAACACGGTATAACGACACTTACCTTCATAACAAGTAGTGCTCTCTTGAAATCACATCAATACATAAAAATATAATAAGTAATACTCCCTAACGAAACAAAAAAATTTCAATCTATAGGATAAATTTATGTGTGATGTGACTTAAAGAAAACTCTATGCAATAGGCTTTAAATAATACCAATTTCATCTGAAGATGCATAGAGTAACTACCACCAAAACTCTTGCTATGCAAAAAATTTAGACTTTTTTATTCTGTGGAAGCTCATCAAGGATTAGTATTAAACCTCGTCCATCTTGAAAAGAGGAGTTTTTCAAAAAGGACATTATGTAGGTTGGGTGGAACGGAGTGTAACCCAATATTAACCAGACTATAATGTTGGGTTTCGCTGTCGCTACACCCAACCTACAAAACTACTGTATGCTTGCATCAGTGTAGGAGTATGTCACGTAAATATTAAATACAATACTCGCAAAGCTAGGTTATTTTGATTCATCCTAATCTATTTGATTCAGTAAATCAGGATGTCTCAAAATGCTTAGATGGGTAGATATTTATACTTTATACAACCACGTAGCTGTCCTCCCCGCCAAGCAAGACTCATTAACCATCTGGCGAAACTTTCTTTAGTACGGACTTTTAGAGACAAAAGTTGCAAAACCAAAATTACTGGAGTTTTGACAAATACTTTCCAAGGCATTAATTGGGGCATACCCAGTTTTCTATGCTTTTTATATAGTAATGCCTCACAAGTACCCATAACCCAAGCTCTTTTATATAGAGCGCTCAAGTTAGCGCGTAGACGGATATGAGCGATCGCCTCTGGTACGTAATGAAGTTTTGCTCCTGCTTGTTGCGCTCTCCAACAGTAATCAACATCTTCTACTTGCAGCAGTGTTGTATCAAAGCCATTGATTGCATTGTGAAGTGAACGCTTAATTCCCAGATTACCACCACCAGCAAAGGGTAAGTAGGGATTTTGTACAATTCCTGATGACCACTCTTCTACTTGATACCATTGTCTCACTTCCAGGTCATTCAGCCTTTTGAATTCGTGCGCCCCAGTGACAAAATCGTATTGGGAAAGTGCTTCACCCATTGCTGCTAACCATCCAGGCGCAACTTCATCGTCTGCATCAATAAATACTAGTGATTCACCTTTGGCTACTTCTGCTGCTAAATTGCGAGCGTTGGCTGCTCCTTTACAATCAGATGCATCAATGATGCGGAGATTCGGTAACGATATCTGATACTGTTCTACTATTGAGAGTGTGTTGTCTGTAGAGCCATTATCAGCAACAATGACCTCCCAGGGCTGTGACCATGTTTGATGAGTAAGTGCCTCAAGTTGAACCGCAATAGTATCAGCAGCGTTTAAACACGGTATAATTACGCTTATCTTCATACTTTAAGAAATATAAATGCAGTAAATATCTATTAATTAAAAATATATAAGTAATTGCCCGTAAATGAGCAATAAAAAATCGTTCTGTAGGTAAATTTTACAAATTCTATAAAAAACTAATTGAACATCAAGAACTAGTAAATAAATTATTTTGGCAAATAATTTAGAGCAACCAACATTAAAAATTTATAGATTTAAAAATAATTTTGGTACATTTTATGCTGTGAAGCTCTAAAAGCCCAGAACCCCGACTTCTTGGAGAAGTTCGGGTTATTGTCTGGAGCGAAAGATTTAAGAATGCCATAGTTTTAATTTTTCCTATTTTTCAAATTAATAATTAAGATTGATAATCCTAACAGTAAAAAATTATGTTTTAGTTAAGATGACAGAAATTTATGTATAGCAATCCTAGATGATTTGTGAGAATCGCAGAGCTTAGATCCCCGACTTCTTAAAGAAATTGGGGATCTTGTTATATATAAATAGATACCAATGTTCCTGTAGTCATGTTATTTGGACAAGGGGATAGAAAAAACCATGTCTGTAAGCAATCCACAACCACAATTAAAACGAGAGTTGGGGGTGTTTGGCGCCACTCTCATGGGGCTAGGTTCAATTGTTGGTACAGGTGTATTTGTGAGTATTGGGATTACGGCTGGGATTGCTGGTCCGGCGGTGATTTTAGCTGTAGCAATTGGAGCGGTTGTCGCTACTTTTAATGGACTCAGCAGCGCCCAACTAGCTGCGAATCATCCTCTGAGTGGTGGTAGTTATGAATATGGTTACAAATATTTGACTCCGGCTTTTGGTTTTACTGCTGGCTGGATGTTTTTGGTGGCGAAAACAGCTTCTGCTGCTACTGCTGCTTTAGGTTTTGCTGGCTACTTGTTAAATATTCTGGGTATAAATTCTCGCTGGGTTGTGGCGATCGCTTTTTTGGCTGTAGTAGTCATGACGCTGATTGTCTTAAATGGTATCCGTCGCTCAAATTTTGCCAATATCGCGATCGTCTCTGTGACGCTTTTGTCTTTAGGGTTTTTGATTCTGGCTTGTCTTCCCAGTGCTATCCAAGGAAGCGTTGAGAATTTCACACCTTTTTTTACAGGTTCTGTTGCAGATATCTTCCATGCTAGCGCCTTGATGTTTGTGGCTTATACAGGCTATGGTCGGATTGCAACTTTAGGAGAAGAAGCGCGATCGCCAAGACAAACAATTCCCAAAGCCATGATAGTTTGTCTGTTGCTGACAATGCTGTTATATATAGCAGTGGCGACAGTTACAATAGGGGCTTCTGGGGTAGATGTTTTAGCTGATGCTGTTCAGCAAACAAAAGCTGCACCCTTGGAAGTAGTAGCCCGAAAGATTACTGGCGTTGGCGGTGCTTTAGTACTAGCCATTGGGGCGATGACAGCAATGTTGGGTGTACTTCTGAACTTGATTTTAGGCTTATCCCGCGTATTGCTGGCGATGGGACGTCGTCACGACGCACCAAGATTTTTAGCACGTTTAAATCAACAACAAACTACTCCCTATTGGTCTGTAATAGTTATAGGAGTTGCGATCGCTCTTTTGGTTTTAGTCGGTAATGTCAAGACAACATGGTCTTTCAGTGCTTTTAGCGTCCTAATTTACTACGCAATTACTAACTTTGCTGCTTTACAATTGAGTCCCCAAGAGCGACTATATCCCAGATGGATAGCTGTTTTAGGTCTTTTATCTTGTCTGTTTTTAGCTTTTTGGGTAGAATCCTCAATCTGGCAACTGGGTTTAGGATTAATTGTTGCTGGGTTAATTTGGCACAAGGTGAGGCGAGCGGTTGGTAGTTAAGTAAGTCGGCACAAATAAAGCTAACTCGTTGGGGTCGTCATTAGTCATTGGTCATTGGTCATTGGTAAGGATTTTAGGGTTATTTACTTTCTGTAATATAGTTAGGTTTATTCCTGGCGACTTACTTACTCGTCTATCGTTTCCATCCCCTTTCGGGGCGATGCGATTGTAAAGTCTAAGGGTTTTGATGAAGGAGTGATGGGTGCAGGGTTTCCATCCCCTTTCGGGGCGATGTGATTGTAAAGGCGAAGTACGAAATAAATCAGCACTGGTCTGTGAATGTTTCCATCCCCTTTCGGGGCGATGTGATTGTAAAGGTACTGTCGGGCTGCAATAATCAGCCCACTATCGCAAATGTTTCCATCCCCTTTCGGGGCGATGTGATTGTAAAGAGTTCACATCTAGAACGCTTACACAGAGAGGGTTTTAGACCCCCTGATCGACACCACTCTAAATTTGAACAAAAAATCTTCAAAAAATCATCAATTTTGCAGCCTGGAAACTTTGCTGCATATGGCATCGACACCACTCAACGAAGTTATGCGGTTTTCAAGGTTCGGGCGACTGGTGTCGATTCAACTCAACACATTCACATTACAGTATGATTTGTTGCTTTTATTTGTCAAGCTAGTCAAAGCACTCCTGACTCACGGGACACATTAAGTATACATATTGATATAAATAATATAAAATAATATGAAATAATATCGAAAAAGCTATTGCAAATAATAAATAATCGTATTATTATAAAAAATAAGAGAGGCGTCCCACCTGCAAGTAGACAACGCCTCTCTTACCCAACCTCTATTAAAGGTCTTATTAAATATGATGCCACAAACTATAATTTGTCAAACACCTACAAGAGGCTTATTGAATCTAACTCACGCTCGTCAAATTCGATTTTGCGACCTTTATATTCAGATGTCTTGGCGATTTGTCTGTTTCATTACCTGGAAGAATGGTGACGAGCAAACTTTTGACGGTAAAGATGCTAAAGCGATCGCTCAAGCAGTGAAAAAAATTACACAAAATAAAGATTGAGCCAGCATTACCATAAAAGAGAATAGGTGACAGGGAAAGATCCCCGACTTCGCAGAAGTTTTCGGGGATTTGATGTATTTGGAGTTGCAAAATTATTTTACTGATGAGCGATCGCATTCCCTAAATTCACGTTCACCACAAATGGGAACCCATTTACTAGCAATAGAAGCTACCTATCTTGACGATGTTGAATAGCAATCAATCGTAACAACTGTGAAGTTGTAAAATTTTTGTTAAATAGGCGAACATCTATAGTAATTCATATAGCATTCCTAAATCCTTGATGAACAACAAGATCCGCGACTTTTAATGAAGTGGGGGAACTGGGGGATCTGTCCTCTCAATTTTCACAAGTCATTTAGGATTGCTATAGTGTCTCCGTTTGAGTTAGCAAGGTACTTAGCATGACGGCAACTACTTCCAAGGTAACTTCAGCGCTTCCCCATTTTTGTGAAGGAATTCAATATTTTGGTGAAGCGTTACCGGAATTTGAAACTTATGGTGCAAATCCAGTCATAGAGCCAGCAAAAGAAGCGATCGCCAATCCAGAAGAACCAGCAGCAGTATACCAAACCTTGCTATTTGCGGATGCTTTGCGTTATCTGACACTGCAAATTACCGGAAGTAAAGCCTCTGGACACCCTGGTGGTTTCGCCTCTCAAGCGGAAGCTTATGCAGCTTTGGTCATGCTCGGTTACAAAAATATTATTACGGAAGTGGGACACCACGCCCCCGGATTTTATAGTGCCATGTTCTTAGATCGTTCTTTAGAAGACATGGGCATTTATACAGTACAACAATTGCGCGATCGCTTCCGCGAAAAACATGGATTGTTAGGACACCTGTCTGGTTATATTCCCGGAATTCTTGCACCAGCAGGGCCTTTGGGACAAGGGCAACATTTTGCGATGGCGGCTGCATTATTAAATAAAGATAAGCTGTTTCCCTTCACCCTTGGCGATGGCGGATTGGGTGAACCTTATATTATGAGTTCGATGGCTCATTTCCATACTGCTTACCCTGGTGTAACTAACTTTTTGCCAGTGTTGGTGTGGAACGGTTATAGCCAAGAACACCATAGTATGGTATCCCTTAAAACCAACGCCCAAATGATGGCATACTGGCATGGTAACGGCTTTGAAGAAGTCGTGTTAGTAGATGCCAAGGATTTTGATGACAAAGACCAACAGGGAAATTACGTAGACAGTACCGCCTTTGCTTTTGCCCAACGTTTAGCTTTTACCAAAGCAGTACTTTTAGGTATAGATGAAGCCGCGCGATCGGCTTTGAGTGGTAAGCTAACTGTATTTATTATTAAACAACTCAAAGGTGCAGGCGTCCATGCGCGGGGTGCAAAGTCTCATAACCTGTATCCAAAAGATACGCTGGATGCGCCCCATATTGTAAACGCACTCAAAGAACGCGCCTTACCTGTTCAAGCTTGGCAAGTTGTACGGACAAACTGTGAACGCGCAGGTGGAGGCCCAGCAGCAAAAACAGTAGTTACCGAATTTGAATATCCTTTGCCAGATTTAGGCGAATTGCCTTTAGAAGAGTATGCTGTGGGTGGCGATCCGAAAGTTTCCACAACAGCCATGGGACGTTTGGTGGCAAAAGTTGGACAAATCGATGAAAACTTTTTGGTTACTAACGCCGACGGAAATGAAGCATCAGGTATTGCTAATATCAACCAAGCCTTAAAAATTATCCACCCCACAAAAGACGACTTATACAACCAAGCACCAGGTGGACAAGTTTATGAACCTCTGAGTGAAGATGCTTGTGCTGGGTTAGCTGTTGGTTTGTCGTTGATGGGTGCTAGAAGTTTGTGGTGTTCCTACGAATCTTTTGCGATTAACGGTTTACCAATTTGGCAAACTGTCACCCAAGCAATGGCAGAATTGCGACGTCCGACTCCCTCGACAATTACATTATTCACCGCCGGCGCTTTAGAACAAGGGCGCAATGGTTGGACTCACCAACGTCCAGAAATTGAAGCTTACTTTGCAGCGATGATGCGGAATGGGAATGTTTTTCCTTTGTTCCCCCCCGATGCTAACAGTATTCAAGTTTGTTATGACTGGGCTTTGAGAACCAAAAATAAGGGAATTGTGATCACTGCGAGTAAATCACCATTACCAATTCGCACTACTTTTAATATGACTCGTCACGGCTTACAGGATGGTGCGGTGGTGTTGCAAGATGTTGCTGGAGATCAGCAAGTAGTGTTTGCTGTGATTGGCGACATGACATTAATTCCCGTGTTTGAAGCAGCAGCTTTCTTAGAAACAGAAGGTATTGGCGTGAAGATAGTTTCTGTGATTAACCCCCGTCGTTTATATCGTCCCCATGACACAGGTTGGGATACCTGCACCGAACCGGAAGGTGGTTTTATCGATGATGAAAAATTTGCCGAATTGTTTGGTGGTGATGCGTTAATTGGTGTGACTGGTGGTGCAGCAGCAATGTTAGAACCAATTATGTTAAGGAGTACAAGCAAACGCGATACCTTCGCCTGGAGACGTGGAGAAACCACAGCAAGTGCAGGTGAGTTGATGGCGTTTAATGGTTTGACAGCAGAAGCGTTGACGAAAAGAGCAATTGAGTTAGTGCATTGAGTGATTGGGGATTGGGGATTGGGGATAAGGGAGATAAGGGAGACAAGGGAGACAAGGGAGACAAGGGAGACAAGGGAGATAAGGGAGACAAGGGAGACAAGGGAGACAAGGGAGACAAGGGAGATAAGGGAGACAAGGGAGACAAGGGAGACAAGGGAGACAAGGGAGAGAATAAACAGCAATTCCTATTCCCCGATCCCCGATCCCTGATCCCCAATCCCCGATCACTCCCTTAACGCATACCCGACTCCACGTACTGTATGAATTAGGCGTTTTTCGTTGTTTTCTTCTAGTTTTAGACGCAAGTAACGCACATAGACTTCAATAATATTAGAATCACCCATAAAGTCATAACCCCATACTTTTTCTAAAATTTGGTCTCTGGTAAAAACCTGACGGGGATGACTGAGGAGATATTCTAGTAAATCAAATTCTTTTGCTGTTAAATCAATTGCACGTTGATCTCGGAAAACTTCACGAGTACGGCGATTGAGTTTCAAATCTTCAAACTGCAACAAATCCTCATCTGTTTCTTGGGTGCGACGTAGATGAGCGCGAATTCTCGCTAACAATTCTTCTATACTAAAAGGCTTAACTACATAGTCATCAGCACCCGCATCTAAACCAGCTACGCGATCGCTCACTTCATCTTTTGCTGTCAACAAAATAATTGGTATTGAACTACCTGTTGATCGCAAACGCCGACAGATTTCCACACCTGATAATCCTGGTAGCATCCAATCGAGAATTGCTAAATCTGGTGATGACTCTCGCGCCAGTGTCAATCCAGTTATACCATCATGTGCCACACTCACCTGATAGCCTTCACTAGTTAGTTCCAATTCAACAAATCTAGCTAATTTAACTTCATCTTCAACTAACAGGATGTGTGCTGTCATATTTTTATTTTTACAAAGATGAGAGCTTTGATCATGGTTTGCTTATTTCATATATTGAATAGTGCGATCGCCAACCTGCAAAGCATTAGTAATAATAGTTAAACTTGGATTAACAATATGACTCTTCTTACACCCCTACACCCCTTTTTTTGCTAGTGATTGGTTATTTTTTGATTTGGAATTCCCTCATAATTAGGGTCGTGAGTTCCCAGCAGCTTATCCCAGAACGTAAAATATAGCCCGTAATGTACTCTGTACTTACGATGATGTATGGCGTGATGTGTCGAACCAATGAACCACCTTCTAAGCCATTGGGGGAAAAACCAAAATTGTGAGGGAAACAGTTCAAATCCCAAATGAGTCAACACAGCCCATACTGTCATGGTCATGAGGACAGCAATTAAGGTAATGAAGTGAAGTGGAATCAGGAAGACTATCCCTACAAAGAAAAGACCTTGGATGACAGCTTCTGGTAGATCGAAGGCGAAGGATGTCCAAGGTGTGGGATCTCCTGAGCGATGATGACCATAGTGTAGCCACTTGAAGAATAAAGGGTGGTGAAACGCTCGATGGATAAAGTAAAAGTACGCATCTTGGATGATAAGTACTGCAACAAAACTGACCCCTAAATACCACAGTCCATACTCACTTACAGAAGTGTACAGAAGCGTCACTCCTGAATCATATGCTGACATAATGAATGCGGCGCAAAGCCCAAAAAATACCGCAGAGAGAACCGACAGTTCAATATCCTGTCGAATTGACTTCCATACTACAGGTTTCAGGTGTAACCTCCGCTTCACGAAAGGCTTTCCCATGACTGAATAGAAAAACCAATATGCTCCCCCAGCGATGAGGAAGTATCGGACTATAATAATTCCGAAAAATGCCAACCAATAAAACCCGAATTTATGTAGGATGAAGAACAAATTTTGCACTACTCAGTTTATTTACAGATTGAAGCGTAACAGTTTTACTTATTCTTGGCTTCTATCGCAAGCAGTGTTATATTTTTTCGCTTTTTGAACTGTGCTAGAGCAATATAGAGTAACCGGGTGATAACTGAGTTTTCTTTATTATCTTTTTACAATTTCTTTATTACCAGTATTGTTACGGAGTAGCACTATAGACAATCCAAGTATTATCGTGTAATTTAAACAAATTAAACAACAAAATCAAATAATTATGAGTAATATTTATGACATAAATATTAGATTAATTAAGTAAAATAACGGTTAATTCAGTAATCATCATAATTTCTCATAAAAGTGATACTATAGCGGTTCTCGGTTGGGTACAGTAAAGTTTTGCACTCTGGTGATAAACCCTACGGTGTACACACAAGTATATGCCGCGAGGGTTTCAACTCTTTTAGCCCCATAAATACCCAAGTTTCGGTCAACTGAAAACTCCATTTATCAGGCTAATTTTAAGGCTAGGGTAACGAAACCAAGTTTTAGGTGGGATT